>NZ_JAHPYJ010000029.1:0-26428 GCF_019041935.1 Erysipelatoclostridium sp. MSK.7.34 | reverse complement strand
TTGTGTGTGATAAACTATGTAAGTCATCTGAATACTGTTTATTCATTTGTCATTTCCTCCGTGATATCTTATTTTTGCAGTTGGTAGCCGCATTTATATTATATCACGTGAGGTTTTTCATTATCACTCCGCTAAAGCTTTTTGAGACCCCCAGCCTAGCTGGGGGTTTTATTGCAGACAAAAAATGAAGATGATTATTTATCATCTTCATCAAATTCTTGATAATCGACATCAATTATATCATCACTACCACGACGATACTCTTCTTGGCTATAATAAGCCTTTTTCTTTTCTTCAGTTTTTCTTTGAAATTCTTTGTTATATTCTTCTAACTGTTTAGTATAAAGATATCTTTTTATCGCTGACCAAACAACTAATATCGCAATAATTATCCAAACAATCGGATTAGTAAGTAGATTTAAAATCAAACTTAAGATAACAATAATGATTAAAATTATCAAAATCACATAATACAGTGGCATCAAATCAACTCCTTTATATATAGATATAATACACGTTTATCATTTAAAATCAAATAATTCTTTTAGGTTTACCGCAAAACCATTAGCTATTTTTTCAATTGATTTCAATGAAACATTTCTTGTTCCACGTTCAACATCTGATATATAGTTCTTTGATAACCCGCAACGAAAAGCCAATTCTTCTTGAGAAATATTTTGCTTCAAGCGCAATTCTTTAATACGATGACCAAACTTAACTTCAATTTTATCCATTTTAATCACTCTCCATTTGGATCAATCGTTTAGCCTCTTCACTTATTTTCTTAAATCGATGATGCAAGCCGGACTTACTTATTGTTTGTCCAGTTTCTTCATAATAAACTTCAGTCAGCTCATTTAATGTTAATTCAGGATATTTTTTTCTAATTAAAGCAACAGCACGTGTTTTTTCATCAAGCATGTCTAAACCAAGAAACATATCTACCGTCTCAATATCTTCTAATTGTTTATTTGCTGTTGCCATTGATTTCATTTCATTAGCAATATCACAATTATTCCAGCGATTTACAGTATTTGACATGCTGCGATCAATTCGAGTACTTTCAAAATTCATTACTGACTGGCTCGCTCCGATTGCCCGTAAAAAATCACCAATCTTTTCTGAAGACTTTAAATAAACTACATACTTATTACGACGTTTAATAATCTTTGCATTTAACTCAAACCGATTAATTAAATCAGCAATAAACTGAGCAAATTCTTCTTCATTAAAACTCATTTCTAAATGATAATTTGATGTTTCAGGATTATTAACACTTCCACATGATAAAAATGCCCCTGCTAAATAAGCTCTTGTACAACATTCCTTTTCAATAATCTTGGGATTAGGAATCTGATTAAACCCCAAACCATCCATCAATGATAAATCATCTAAAATTTCCCTTGCTTTAGTAACCTTTAAAATATAAACATTATTTTTCTTTAGTTTCATTTTTCTTGAAACAAGAAATTCGATCTGAGGATCATACTCTTCTTTTAACATTTTATGTATTTTTGATGCAATCTTAGCATTCTCTGTTCTAATCGTTAAAGAAAGACCATGATTTGATAGCGATAATGTCCCATTGATCTTAATTACTGCACATAACATTGCTCTTTGACAACATGATTCAAAATCATTAAAAACTACTTCTTCTTTGACAACTCTTGAAAAAGATACCATCTTAATCCTTAATGATCTGCATCACGGTGTAACCGATGAACTTGATAAACTTTACTGTAGTGATCAGCAAAATAATTAGTTAACGAAACTGAACGATGTTGTCCTCCAGTACAGCCAATTCCAATAATTAAATGCATCTTACCTTCTTTTTCATATTCTTTTAATAAATAATCAAATAAAACAGTCATCTTTTCAATAAAGACTTTTGTTTCCTCTTTATCAATTACATAATCATAAACAGCTTGATCATTTCCTGTTAAATGACGTAATTCTTCAATGTAAAAAGGGTTTGGTAAGAATCTGACATCAAATAATAAATCTGCATCTTTGGGTACCCCATGTTTATATCCAAATGATTCAAAGGTTATTCTAAATGGGTCAATTTTCCCTTTACTAAAATAATCTTCTAATAAATTTTGGAATCTTGCTCCTTTTAATTTTGTTGTATCAATTACTAAATGTGCTAATCGTGAAATCGGCTCTGCTAAACGTCGTTCAAACTCTATTGCTTCAATTAAAGAAGACGCTTTATTTGAAATCAACAAAGGATGAGACCTTCTTGTTTCTTTATATCTTTTAACTAGAACTTCATCATCACAATCTAAAAATACGACAGTTAGATGAATCCAATCTAAATTTGATAATAATCTAATTGCTTTAAGTGCATCATCCAAACTTACTGCCATCGCTACTCTTTGGTATTTGGGATTATCCTGCACTAATTCCGCAAATTCAGTCAATAAGGCAACCGGATAATTATCAATACAACGGTATGCCAGATTTTCAAAACAGGCCATCGCGCTAGTCTTCCCTGCACCTGACATCCCAGTTACAATTACTATTTCTACTTGATCCATAATCTTCACTTCTCTTTCTATGAACATTTTACCAAAAATACACTGATAAGTGTACTTTATTTAAAAAGTTTTAACAATAATTATCGACATTTTTGCAAGTATATTTATGCTTTGTAACTCATATATATAATTATTTGAACTGATACTAATTTTAAGAAATATTAATAGTCGAAAGATGTAGTTATATGATACAATTTAATTAAATACAGAGGGGTGAGGCTATGGATAAAAAGGATAAGATCGACACTTTAATTGATCAATACTTAAATTTTTACCAGCATGGCAGCCAAGCAATCGAACCGCAGCAAAGTACTGATTTTGACAGCTTAATGAACCAGTACAAGTCTAAATTTGATAAACAAATCGCTAATGAGCAAAAAGCAATCAGAGAAAAAGAAGAAGCACGAGTTCTTCAAAAAAAACAGGAAGCGAAACTACAAAGTCAAAAAAGAAAGACCCAAGAACAACAAAACAAGTTGCGTAAAGAGAAATTGCGTAATCATTCCAAAAAAACTACGGCAGAAGTTAAACAAGCCGCAAAAAAATACCAGCACCAAAGTCGTGATTATGATAAAAGCAGTAATCATAAAGGGCTAATTGTTTTAATTATAATAGTTGTCGTCTTTGGGTTAATTTATTTTATTGCCTCTAATCAAGATAATGAATCTACTAATAATACCTATTTATATAATAATTTAAATTATCTAGTCAATGATGCCGTTTTGCAAGAACCTAGTTCAAACGATTTGAGCTATCTGGATAATATTGAAAATAATGAAAATTACAATGTTGCTATCACATATTTAAATTATGTTGAAGATGGCTTAAATTATCTTGATTTAATTAGTGTTACAAGAGGTAATGATGATTTATTAGAAATTAGGAATGATTCTGAGTATTATTTGTATATCAAGTATCTTGACAATGGCTATACAAATAATGTTTTAATCGTTCCTAATGATACTTATTATTGCTCCATTATCGATGAGGAAGAATTAACTATAGAGACTATTGCATTTTATAATTTTGAAGATCCGGCATTAGATGTCTTCACTAATTTATCAGATATTGATATCTATATGAATGTTGATAGTATTGATTTTTTAGAAACAAATGCGGAAATTTTATTTAAACATTATTATTATCAAGCTTATTTAAAACTGCCATATGATGACATTATGGTCATCAAAGAAAGAGATTCTAATAAGGGATATTATGGTTACCTTGATTATACAAATCGCCAAATCAAAGTATATTACTCTGATAATTATACTCACGATGTAACCATTGAAAATATTCAAAATTATCAAAGTGATTATCTTAAAACCATAACACTTTAGAAAAGGGGAGAAAAAATGATTTCAGATAATTTCTTTACAGAACACATGACTATTGTTATTGCTGTAGCTATTGTTCTACTACTTATTATTATTTTATTGACATGCTGGAAAAGAGTTCCTGCTGACAAAGCTTTAGTTATCACCGGATTAAAGAAACGTGTTCTAACGGGTAAAGGGGGTATTCAAGTACCATTTCTTGAAACATCTTGTATCATTTCATTAGAAGCTGTTTCAATGACCACTGATATCACTGAAGCACCTTCAAAACAAGGAATTTTTGTTGATATTGCTGGTACTGCAGTTGTTAAAGTTGACAATAATCCAGAGAAAGTATTAATCGCAGTCGAGCAATTTTGCAGTGGTAATGCTGATCGTACTACTCAAAATATTAAAACTGTAGTTGAACAAATCTTGGAAGGTAAACTTCGGGGAATTGTTTCTACATTAACCGTAGAACAAATTAATGAAGATCGTGTCGCATTCGAAAACTCAATTGAAGACAGTATTACACGAGAATTAGATAACATGGGATTACGTTTGTTATCATATACAGTATTAAAAATTGCTACTCAAGGGGGATATTTAGAAAACCGGGCAATCCCTCAAATCGCCCAATCAAAAGCAGATGCTGATATTGCTAGCGCTGAAAGAGCAAGAGATACCGAAGTTAAAACTGCTGCTGCAGTACGCGAGGGGCAAAAAGCTAAATTAGAAGCTGAAGCAGAAATTGCTCAAAGTGATCGTGATAAAACAATTCGAATGGAACAATATCGTGCCGAACAAGATAAAATCAAAGCCAATGCCGATGTTTCATACAAGCTTCAAGAAATTGAAAATAATAAAATCGTTGCTGATCGTAATGTTGAATTAGCAAAAAAAGAAGCACAAGTAGTTGAAGAACAATTAGTGGCATCTGTAAAAAAACCAGCTGACGCTAAAAAATATGAAACTGAGGTTCAAGCTGAAGCAAATAAAATAAAATCGATTAAAGAAGCCGAAGCTCGAGCTCAAGCATTAAAAATCGAAGCTCAGGCACGCGCTGACGCCAAATTATTAGAAGCTAAAGCTGAAGCCGAAGCTATTCGAGCACAAGGGGAAGCTGAAGCCGAAGCTTTAAAAGCTAAGGGAATTGCCGAAGCCGAGGCCAAAGACCGTTTAGCCGAAGCCATGGAAAAATATGGTGAGGCCGCAATGATGTCAATGGTAGTTGAACGTCTCCCAGAAATTATGGCACAAATTGCCAAACCAATGGAACAAATCGACAAGATTACTGTTATTGATAACGGTAGCGGTGATGGCGGAAGTAAAGTTAGTAAAATTGTTAGTGATGTTGCTGCTAATGGGTTTGAAGTTTTAAAAGATCTAACTGGTGCCGATTTAGGTGAAGTTGTTCGTACTATCGCTAATAAAAACAGTGATAATAAACCTAAAACTAAATAAACTTAATTATTCCTCTTTAATGAGCATTTGCTTGTTAAAGAGGTCTTTTTATGAAAACAGTGAAACACTGCTATTAAATCAGTGTTTCACTGTACTTTTATTAAACCTTCCTGCTAGTTTTTCAAGCATACTTTTTGAAATACCAAATTTACCACATAAAAAATCCTCGATTTCTTCTGGACTTTTCCCTGCTAAATCATTTTCATCTATTCCCATTGATGACATTATACTCTTAACTCGGTTGAACATCTCACTATCACCTTGTTGATACTTATTCATCATATCATTATAAAACTGCTGAGCATTATCTATCTTTTGTTCTTCTTCAATATTTTTTTGATTAAATTGATTTTGACATTCTAATAAACCATCAATTTCATCACTATCTAACCCTAATACATCAAAAAATTCAAGTGCTCGATTACAAATATTTTCTAATTCATATTGATAATCTTCATCAGCTAATTGCTGAACCATCTCTAATTCCTTATAAAACTCTTTGATACTATTGTTTTGAGTTGGAGTTAATACAATATCTTCATATTCATCATTTTCAAGATCATTTAATACAATCCTCGTATAATACTCTACTTTTTCATGAGTATCCATGATCATCTCTATTTCAATACCAGTAATTTTTGATAACATTGTAACGAATACTTTAGGGTCGATTACCTGGTTACTAAAAGTATATGTTATCTCCTCTAATTTGATAATAGCTTTGATTATTGAATCATTACGATGTTTTTCCAATCCTAAAGAAATAATCTTTTGATATTCAATTATCCCAGCCTGACCAAACTTAAAATATATTTGTGCTGGAGTGATGATCATTCCTCGGCTGCCATCTTGTTCTTTGGTAGCATCAATAAATGCAAGGATTTCAAAAACATTATAATCACCAAAAGTATAAATTGCATTACTAATTTGATTAGGAAGATTCTGATTTGAATAAAAAGAACCATTAATTACAAGACTATCATTAATATAACTTAATATTTCTTCTTGACTCATTTTTCTTACCTCTCTTCATACTGCTACCATTTTACTAAAATAAAAAGCTATTTTCAATCGAAATAGCCCTATCTAAACTAAACTCTTTATTACTGCCCTGATTTCTTTAACTCGTTTAGCTTCGAATTCTGGATATGTTTTAAACCAGCGCCGATTCAATGGTGAAGGATGCGGAAGAACATATGCAGGTTTCCCATTAAAAACTTGATCATTAAAAATCAAATCAACAAAGTTTTGATTAGGAAATATTTTCTTAGCGGCATAACTACCAATGATGATATAAATTTGGTTATCAACTATGTCAATTTCTTGCCTTAACCACTTTTCACTACAGCATTTTGGCGGCAAACGATCCCCACCGCTTTTAGATTTACCAGGATAACAGTGAGCCAAAGAAGCAATATAGAAATTATTTTGATCATAAAATGTTTCATCATCTATATCATACCACTTCTCACGAAGTTTTTTCCCACTTAAATCATTAAATGGTTTTAAAGTATTGTGGACATTTAATGAAGGGGCTTGACTAATCTGCATGATCTTAGCATTAGGTTTGCCCCAGACAACAGGATGAGGTTCATATCCAAATTGTCTTTGACAATAGCGACACTCTTGTATTTTTTGTTTTAACTCTCCAAAATCTTTCATCTAATCATTCCTTTGTATATATTTTAACCTAATTATTCCCAAAAAAAAAAAGATTACTAACTATATAGCAACCTTTTCTAATCCAAAACGTCTTGAAATTTCTTTTGTTAGTAGTGCTACAACTTGTTTATCCTCTAATAATACTGGGGTTAACTGTCCTTTAACATTTTCTATTGCCTTCAAAATGTCATTTTGATAATGATATCCTGGCAACAATACAAAAGGAATGATTTGTTCATATTCACCTATTATTTTAGTATTAAACGCACATACTGAACCATACCTACTAAGAATATCAAATAGTTTACTATTACTCCGTGGATGAATTATAAATAAGCGTTTTACTTTATTAGAATAAAGTTGTTCTAAAAGAATCTCACTGTTAAAAAGTGGTGCTGCTACTTCTTTTGGTGAACACATTTTAGATATTTTATCATAGATCTTTCCATATGAAATGACCATTGGCTGAATCTGCCATTTTATTTTTAACATCATTAATATTTTTAATTTATCTTGAAAATCTATTTCCTTTAAACATAGAGACATCGCAGATACTTGTTCAGCAAAGTAATCAATCACATTCATACACTGTGCTGTAAAAATTAATAGACGTCCTTCTTTTTCTAAAATAAACATTAGTAACATATCTAATTCTGTTTTTTCAAAATACATCAGCTGCTTAAAAAACTGTTTTCGATCATGTTTATTTACCAAATTATTTAAAAGAACCAGCCTACGAATATTACTTAAAGCAGATAAATAATCATCATATTGTTCTAATTCATAAACTAATTTTTTAGTAAAAGCTGGATACTGCCCCTTTGTTGATATACCTAAAAGCAGATTTTCCGTTTCTACTACCTTCATGGCCTTTAAAGATGCCATACTTGAAGTAGCACAAGCACACAATACTCCTAATTCATCAGCATCTCTAATTATCTGGTTATTTAATTCACGATCATCAGTTGCAATATAAACAAAAAAAGCATTTTGAAGATATTTAGGCTGATAATCTGTCAGATACTTTTCTACCTCTAAAGCCTCGAGCTTTCTATCAATGCGAGAAGCAATTATCTTTACTTTAGCCCCTTCTTTAAGAAACTGCAATGCTTTACGACTAGCAACCGCACCACCGCCAACTATAACAACTGTTTTATCTTTAAAATTAATCAACCAAGGCATCATGACATTTCACCAGTGCTTTTTTTATTGCATTTAAAGTATTGTCGAGATCAATTTGGCTATGAGCAGCACTTACAAACCATGCTTCAAATTGACTAGGAGCAATTAAAATTCCCTGTCTTAACATTTCTCTAAAAAACAAAGCATACATTTCAGTATTACAAGTCTGAACATCTTCAAAAGTAGTAATTGGTTTATTGGTAAAAAATAGCGTCAATAAACTTTGACAACGATGCACCTGATAATCTAATGATAATGTAGATAAAATAGTTTTAATTCCATTTTCTAAATAATTTGCTGCTTTGTTTATATATTCATAAACATCAGGATGATTATTTAAATAGCTTAATTGTGCTAAACCAACAGACATAGCTAATGGATTACCTGATAGCGTTCCTGCTTGATAAACCGGCCCTTGAGGTGAAACTAAACTCATAATTTCTTTTTTTCCGCCGTATGCTCCAACTGGCAGCCCACCTCCAATAATTTTACCAAAACAAACCATATCGGGAATAACTCCTAAATAATCTGGACAGCTATGATAAGAGACACGGAACCCTGTAATTACTTCATCAAAGATCAAAACAATTCCATTTTGATCACATAATGTACGTAATCCGGTTAAAAACTCTTTAGTCGCTGGAACTATTCCCATATTGGCTGCAACAGGCTCTAAAATAATTGCGGCAATATCTTTTTTATTTTGTTCTACTGCTGCTATTACAGAGCTTAAATCATTATATTTGCAGATTATTGTTTGAGAAATTACTTCCTGGGGAATTCCCGGACTAGTTGGAAGATTAAAAGTTAATGCTCCTGAACCAGTCTTAACTAATAAACCATCACTATGTCCGTGATAATTGCCCTCAAATTTAATAATTTTATTCCGACCAGTAAAGCCTCGAGCTACTCTTAAAGCACTCATTGTAGCTTCTGTTCCTGAATTAACCATTCTTAGCATTTCAATTCCTTGATAGCTGTCAACAATCAATTTAGCCATTGCTACTTCTAACTTAGTTGGTAGTCCAAAGCTTGTTCCTAACTGACTCGCTTCAATAATTGCATTTTGAACGACTGGATGATTATGCCCTAAAATAAGTGGTCCCCAAGAACAAATATAATCAATATATTCAACTCCATCTTCACCAAACAAATGCGCCTTATCACCTTTTTTTGCAAAAACTGGAATCTCACCAACTGATTTAAAAGCTCGGACTGGTGAGTTTACACCACCTGGAATATATTGACAAGCTTCTTCAAATATTTCTTGATTAGTCATGATGATCACCTTGCCATTTTTGAGCTAATTCAAGTGCAAAGTAAGTGATAATCATATCAGCCCCAGCTCGTTTTATTGCTAATAACGATTCCTCTATTACTGCTTCTTTCATTATTCCCTGCTTAACTGCCATTTTAAGCATTGCATATTCACCACTGACATTATAAGCGCAGATTGGCATATTAAAACTAAGTTTTGCCTCCTTGATTACATCGAGAAAAGCTAATGCCGGCTTTACCATAATAATATCAGCACCTTCATCTATATCAGCTTGTATTTCTCGCATCGCTTCATTACCATTAGCTATATCCATTTGGTAACTTGAACGGTTTCCAAATGAAGGAGCACTATTAGCAGCCGCTCTGAATGGTCCATAATAAGAGGAAGCATATTTAGCACTGTAACCCATGATTGGTAAATCTTTAAATCCCGTTTCATCAAGTGCTTTTCTTATAGCAAGAATTTCACCATCCATCATTGCACTTGGAGCTACCATATCTACCCCACTTTTAGCATAGCTTACTGCAATCTTGCCTAAATATAATAAAGTTTCATCATTAATCACACAACCATCACGATCCAAGATCCCGCAATGTCCATGATCTGTATATTCACACATACAAACATCACCGATCACATACATTTCTGGAGCAATTTTTTTGATTTCTCTAATTGCTCTTTGGATGATTCCATCATCATTGTATGCTTCAGTCCCTAATTCATCTTTATGTTCGGGAATTCCAAAAAGAATGCACGCATTAATTCCAGCTCTCTGTAATTCTTTAATTATCTCATTAAGACGGTCAATAGAATAATGGTATATTCCCTCTAATGAAGATATCTCTTTTTTAATATTATTTCCTGCAACCACAAATATTGGGCTGATTAATTGCTCCACTGATAAACGATTTTCTTTGATCAAATTTCTTGGTACCTTTTTATTACGTAATCTTCTTCCTCTATAAAACATTAATATTCTCCTTTATAATCGCAATCATTCCTTCATAACTATTATCTTTAGCTTCAATAATCTTCACATGCGGATAATATTTTTTAAGCGCCTGAGTCGTCATTGGTCCAATTGACAAAGCAATCTTAAAAGTACTTGGATATTTTGCTAAACGTTCAACTGATGAAGCACAAGTAAAACAGGCTAAATGATATGACTCTTCTTCAACAATTATTAATTCTTTATTTTCATAAACAATTAATTCATGATCTTCTGCTCGTTTTTTTATCTTACTATGTTCCTTAGCACGAACAATAATCATTTCTTCACTATCCATCCGTTTATTTTTTAAATAATTATTAAAATCTTCACTATTTGCTTTAGGACTAATTAAATCACTATAATATCCATATAGTTGTAACAAGTTGGCTGTCTTTTCACCAATACAAGCAAAACGAACTGTTGTCAAACTACGATGATCAACCCTTTGCATCTTTAAATAATTAAAAAATCCTCTAATACCATTTTGGCTGGTAAAAACAATTAATTTATGATTTAAATCTAATTTTTGCTGAAAATTCAGGTAATTGATCTTCCCTAACTGAACCTGTTTAACTGCCGCTCCCTGTTCTTTGAAATACTTACTGATTGGTAATTCTTGATCACTAACACATGCAACCAGTATCTTTTTGTTTAGTAGTATTTTTCTTTGAAAAAAATCTAATTCATGATGCAGTGCCACTACTGCACCAACAACAATCAACATAGGTGAGCACAAACAACTATCTTTAAATTTATCGATAATATTTTCTAGTGTTCCATAAATACTTCGCTGCTCTGTTCGAGTTGCGTTGGAAATTAAAGCAATTGGAGTAGTCTTATCTTTTCCTGCCACCAAAAGATTTGTAACGATTTGTTCTAGTTTTTGTTGTCCCATCATAAATATATACGTTAAGCTATCATCTAGAAACTGTTGATAATCCCATTCATAAGCTTGATTATTTTTATGGTGAGCTGTTACTACCATAAATCCAGAAGATACCCCACGATGTGTTATTGGAATACCTGCATAACATAAACCAGCAACAGCTGAAGTTAAACCCGGAACAACTTCAAAGTCAATTCCTGCTTTGAATAAAGCCAAGGCCTCTTCGCCACCACGACCAAAAACATAGACATCGCCACCTTTTAATCGAACGACTTGTGCATATTGTCGAGCTTTTTCAATTAACAGAAGATTAATATTATCCTGAGCTAAAGTATGGTTATTTGAAGCTTTACCCACATAGATTTTCTCACATGTTTCCTTACAATAATTTAATATTGCGGGATCAATTAGCCGATCATAAATTATACAGTCAGCACTTTTTATACATTCGAGCGCCTTAACTGTATATAAATCGATTGCTCCTGGACCACCACCGACTAAATAGACTCTACCGTTCATAAACTTCCCTCATTAACATTTCAGCAAGTGCTGTTACTTCCTCGCTTGCATCTTTTAAACTAAATTTCTTATCAATGTTTTTTAAAACCGTTCCATCTTCATTCCCTAACAATCCGTAAAAATGTACCTGATCTCCAATAATTTTTGCATAACCGCCAACGGGAATATGACAACTGCCATTTACTGTTTTTAAAAATAAACGTTCCAGTTCCATTCGTGTTGTTGTAATTTCATCACTTATATTATTGATCATCGTCAATAATTCACTATCTTGACGAACTTGAATTGCTAATATGCCTTGACCGCAGGCAGGAATCATTTTTGTCTCATCTAAATACTCACTAATTAAATCTTCCAAGCCTAAACGTTTTAGCCCAGCACTTGCAAGTACTAGACCATCGATTTCTTGATTTGCCATCTTTTGCAGACGAGTATTAACATTTCCACGAATATCAACGATTTTTAAATCAGGGCGGAGTTTTAATAGTTGATATTTTCTCCGCTTGCTTCCTGTTGCAATCGTTGCATGCTGAGGCAGCCTTGCTAATGAAGAACAATTCTTTAATACTAAGCAATCACGATAATCACTAGGAGCTAACGTTTTAGCGTATACTAAACCAGCAGGATTATCACTTGGCATATCCTTTAAACTATGGACAGCAAGATCAATTGTATGCTCTAATAGTTCTTTTTCGATTTCTTTAACAAAAACACCTTTATCGTTTATTTTGTCCAAAGCAATATGTTGCATTTTATCACCAATGGTATGAATGACTTTGATTTCGTATTCATTTTCTGGATATGCCCTTTGGAGTTTTTCAATTACATATTCAGTTTGTTTTAACGCAAGACTTGAGCCTCTGCTACCAACAATTATTTTCATTCTTCATTATCCTCTTTAAGACTAAATAGTTTATTTATTACTTCAAGATCATTGATTTGATTAGTTTTTACACAATGTATCGGATCTTTCATTATTTGCATAAATGATGCTTTTAATGTTTTTTCTAATATATGGCGCTCACGAGCAGTTAAAGATAGTTTATTAACCAAAATTTCATAAGTTTGATTAGCTAACTGCATACTTTTTGCCTGTAAAGATTGTATCACATAATCATATTTGATACTATCAAGCTTTGTTCTTACTTCCTTGATCTTAATATCAATTTCTGAATTTATTTTTTCTACATCTTTACTTCGTAATTGATTATTGACTGCAACCTCATGGTTTAATGTATCTAAATCAATACATTGAATAGAAGCAGTTTTATCAATATCACGAGGAATCGTCAAATCAATCGCTATTAATTGTGAACTTATAAAATCATCACGATTAAAGATTAGATGCGGGCTCGCTGTAGCACTTATTAAAATATTAACTTGATCCAACAAGATCTTTCTTTGATTAAAGGGAATAATTTTTATTTTAGGATACTGTTGTTTTAATTTAACAAGTTTGCCACTATTTCGATTAGAAAAAATTAATTCATTATTATCATATAAATATGGGATAAATGATGTCGCAATTTCACCGGCACCACAAATCATAATTTTTTGATTATATAAGTTTGATACTTTTTTTAAATGTTCAACGGCTAAATGAGTCAATGAGATTGACGGCTGCTGATATTTGTGCTTCATCTTTTTGACAAAATTAAGAGTTTCTTGAAAAATCAAAGATAACTCTTTTCCCCCTAAAGACATTCTACAAGTAAAATCATATGCCTGCTTAACTTGTCCTAATATTTGATCTTCACGGATCAGCATCGATTCTAATCCACAGGTTACTTTTAATAGATGCCTAAAAGCTTCATCACCAGTTTTAACATATAATGGCGCCTCAGCTTGATTAAAATAATTTAAATAAATAGATGGTAAGAAATCAATATCTGTTTGATACATCAAATAAACTTCACTTCGATTACAAGTTGATAAAATAAGAACTTGTTCAATACCATAGGTTAATAATAAACTTGAAAATTCTAATTTTTGAGTATCTGTAAAACTAAATAAGGAACGTTTATCCAATGCTAATTGCTTGTGGCTAACACCAATTACTGCGAACTCCATAAACCTTTAAAAAACCACGAAATCGTGGTTTTAATTTTGTGGTCCTGCTTTTTTATGTTGTTCAAGCGGTTTTAAATGGATATTGGCACGTTGTTCACTTTCAGTCCAATACAATTCTTCTGCCACAAGACACTCAGGATTTAATTCAACGCCATCTAAAATCAATTCTTTAAACTTAGGATATCCAGCAATATCAATTAAGTGTCCACCATGAATATATTCAGGTTTGTTATCCATCACCCAGGCAGAAAACTTTTGCCAATTGCTAAACACTTGTAGTAATGCATCTTCGGTAATCCAATTTAAGAAAATTTTCCCCATTCTTGGATACTGTTTTCCACTACGTCCACCTAGAGTAACACGATAAAATTTAGTTGGTTTACGTGTCCAGGCACCAGTTGGACAAGCAATAACACACTCTCCACATCCAACACAACAACAAGTATCTTTATCTACTTTATTATCAGCATTTAGTGAAAGTACTCTAGTCGCATGATGTTGACAAGCTCGCACACAAGCACCACAGCCAATACATCTTTCTGGATGATACTCCATCTTCGCGATCCCCATGATTCCAAAATCATTAAAATGACCTTTTCCACAATCATTAGGGCATCCCGATACTGATACTTTAATATGATAGTGACTAGGAAAAATAATTTTTTCAATTTTTCTTGCTAACTGATACGTATTCACATTTGCTTTGATACAATGAGTATTACCAATACAGCTCATAACATTACGAGCTCCAATAGTAGGATAGCCATAATCAGTAACATCCATATCAACATCACACATTTCGACTTCTACTTCTTTAATATAATCTTTAATATACTTGTTTACTTCACCAATGTATTCATATTTTATTCCGGGAATATTCAAAGTTTGTCGCATTCCAATATGAAATGTTCCGTTTCCCCAGTTTTCTGCGATGTCTTGAACTACTTGCAAATATTTAGCCGCAATCATTGATCCTGGCACCCGCATCTGTAACATGAATTCACCAGCCACTTTAGACTGTCTAAAACAATTTATTCTTAATTTTTTTATATCAATATCATGATTCATCTTCAGCTACTCCTAATCTACTAAATATTTAGCCTTTGTATAATTAAATACTGGTCCATCTAAACAAACATATGTTTCATCAATTCGGCAATGTCCACATTTCCCAACTGCACATGACATTTTTCTTTCAAAAGATACCCAAATTTTTTCATCAGGTACCCCTAAACCAGCAACCTTTTCTCCGGTAAATTTCATCATCATCGGTGGCCCGACAATAATAACTTCATAATTACCCATAAAACTATCAAAAGGAATTTTTTCAACTAAATCGGTTACAAAACCAACATTCCATCCTTCAATTTGGTCTTTATCTAAAGTATAGAAAGTATTAAATTTTTCTTGCCATTTATTTAGTTCCTCTTTAAAAATAATTCCAGCCTCATTTTTAAACCCAACAATTAAAGTTAAACTTTTTACATATCCATCATTTTCAAAGCACTCATTTAGCATACTTCTTACTGGTGCTAATCCTGTACCACCAGTTATTACAACTAAATGTTTTCCTTTAAAGGTTTCTTCTAAAGGCCAGCCTTTACCATATGGTCCCCTAATAAAGAGAACATCACCAGGTTTCTTATTAAAAATTTCATCAGTTACTTTTCCAACCGAACGAATCGTAAAATCTAACCAGCCCTCACCCTGGGCTGAAACAGAGATTGGTGCTTCACCAATTTTAGGAATTGATAATTGGAGAAACTGTCCATGTTCCGGTTTAATATTTGTAGCAACTTTAAACGTATACTCTAAATTACTTTCTCGTTTTATCTCAAGAATTGTACTTGGAATTGGTTTGATTGGATTATTCATGGTTATCTCCTTTCACTTCAATTTCCGCCACTGCCGTAGCCATCTTCTCAACTGTTGCCGTTACTGAAATATATTCAGGGCATCTTGATGTACAGCGCCCACAACCAACACACATATGATAATCATTAAAACGTGCTTTATAATCATGAAATTTATGAAGAATCTTATATCGCATTCGATCCCCAGCCGTTGGCCTAAAGGCATGACCTCCTGCCATATCACTAAAACCATCGACCTGGCATGAAGCTGCAGTTCTTCGGCGTTCTCCAATACTAGCATTTTCATTATAAATTAAGTCTGTTGTCGTAAAACATGTACAAGTAGCACATGCTATCGTGCAAGCACCACATGAAATACAGCGTGAATTAAATGTTTGCCACATTGAATGTTGTTTTAATTTTAATAACGTTTCCTTGTCCTTGATTTCAGGAACTGTTACTTTTACTTCATTTTCCTCAATAAATGAAACTTCAAAATCATCTTTAGGGGCTTCCATAAAATATTTTTCAAATTCACTTTCTTTAACTTCTATTAATACCTCATTATCTAAATGACGAATTGCCAGACTATAATTGTCCGTTTTATTAGCTTGCATACTAACACAAAAACAAGTGTCCCAGCCACTTGTACACTCCATTAAAATTATCTTAACTTTTTCTTGAAGTCGTTGATAATAAAGATCACTGTACCCGCCATTTCCTAAATATATTTTATTTTGATGTTCCATTGCATTAACATCGCAAGGTCTCATAAAAATCAATATCTTTTTATCAGTTACTTTACTTTCACGATATTCATCTTCTGTAAAATAGAATAAAGATTGAGTAATTGGGGTAATTACTTCTTTAGCTGGAAAATCAGATTTTTGATCAAACACTACTTCTTCAATTTTACTAATTTTATCATAGCGAATAATATCAGTATCTGAATAACGCCCTTGTTTTTCAAAGCGTTTTGGTCCATAGATATCATATTCTTGTGATAGCGTCGCCAAAATATCATTTACATCTTTAAAACCTACTTTATATCCCATCGTTTTTCCTCCTAATGCCTACGCTTACATTTTGATTATAACACTTTCTATGTTATTATAATAATATTAATATCTAATGATATCTATTGGTTTTTCCAATAGCACAGGAGGTCTCAAAATGATTACACGAAAACATTTAGCCATTTTTAAAACGGTTGCTAAAACTAAATCAATGTCAAAAGCGGCCAAATTATTATACATCTCCCAGCCAACTATTTCTCAAAAAATCCAAGAAATTGAAGATGAGTATCAGGTTAAATTATTTGAACGTTATTCAAAGACACTATTTATCAGTGAAGAGGGTCAAACATTACTAGTTAAAGCCAACCAGATATTGAATCTATATGATGAAATTGAACATATCTTTACTAAAACCAAACAATTCCCATTAAAGATTGGTGCAACTTTGACAATCGGCAGTACTCTTATTTCACCTATTTTAAAGAAATTAAAAGATAAATATCAAGATATTACTTTTCAAGTTTATATTGATAATACTAATGTTATTGAAGAAAAATTATTAAATAATACTTTAGATATTGCTTTAGTTGAAGGTACGATCATCAATCAAGATTTAATTGTCGAACCCGTTATCAAAGATCGAGTTGTTTTTGTTTGTGCCCAAGATTACCCTCTAAATAACGTTAAAGTAATGAGCCTAACTGAATTGAGTTTACATCCTTTTATTGATCGTGAACAAGGTAGTGGGACAAGAAATCAACTTGATGAATGCTTAAAAAATAATAATATTTTTTTGGAGCCTGCTTGGCAATGTCATAGTTGGGAATCTGTTAAACAGGCAGTTTTAAATGGTCATGGTATCGCCTTAATGCCTATGAAAATTATTGAAAATGAAGTTATTGAAAAAAGTATCCAAGTTATTAATGTCAATAACATCAGTATTGAACGCGATTTTTCAATTTGTTATCATAAAAATAAAAGTATAAATAAAAAAATGCAAGCCTTTATTAAGACCTGCAAAAATTATTAATTATTTAAGCCTTGACCAACTTGTTGACCAACAATTGCACCATCATTGGTAGCTGTCACAACTTGGCGAAGTACTTTTTGACGAACATCACCAGCAGCATAAATACCTTTGACAGATGTTTCCATCAATTCATTTGTAATGATATAGCCACGCTCATCAGTAATTCCTAAGTCTTTAACAAAATCAGTAATTGGATCTAATCCTACAAATGGAAAGACACCCTTAACTGCTAATTCACTAACTTCACCAGTCTTACTATCTTCTAATGCAATCGCCGCAACCTTATTATCTTTTGCAATAAGATGATGAGGTTTTTTTAGAAAATGAATTTCAATTTTATCATTAGCTTGAACATGATCTTGAATTATTTTATCAGCTCTAAAAACATCCCGCCGAACAATTAAATGTACTTTTTTAGCAAATTTAGTTAAATAAATAGCTTCTTCTAATGCCGAATTACCACCACCAACAACTGCTACTTCATCACCTTTAAAAAATGGTCCATCACAAACAGCACAATAAGAAACACCATGCCCGGTTAATTCTTCTTCCATCGGAATTCCCATTTTACGTTCCTTAGTTCCAGTAGCAATCAAGACATTTTTTGCTTCATATGACTGATCCGTTGTTATAACTTCTTTATAATCACCGTAATCAATTACTTTAGTTACTTCACCATATGCCTGTTCACCGCCAAATGATAATGCATGTTCATACATTTCATAAGCTAACTCAGGGCCAGTCTTCTTTTTTTGTCCAGGCCAGTTTTCGATTTCAGCACTGACATTCAACTTTCCTCCAGGTGCTCCAGCATCCAGCATCAACACCTCTGCCCCTGCCCTAGTTGCATATAAACATGCACTTAATCCAGCAGGACCAGCTCCAATAATAATTAAATCTTTCATCTTAACACGCTCCTTCTATATATGGAATGATTTCCTTCATCTCGTCGATCATTAAATCTGGTTCTAATTCTAATAAATGTTGATAACCTTTAGGTGACCATTTTACACCAATTGTTTTAATACCAGCATTTTTCCCAGCTTGAATATCAGTTATATTATCACCGATATATACAGCTTTTTTAACACCCAATAATTCCATTGCCTTGACTATTCCTTCTGGATCCGGCTTAGTGACCTTAACATCGTCTAATCCAATTACTACATCAAAATATTTTTTTAAATCAAAAGTATTGAGTCCTACATCAGCAGCAACTTTTAATTTAGTCGTAACGATTCCTAAAGGATAACCTCTATTTTTTAAATATTCTAATGTTTCTACTACTGTCGGATAAACATAGACAAAATCCTCGTGATGACTATGGTTATAACTATGATAATAATTCAACAATTCATTAAACATTTCATCTGGAAAGTACTTCGAAAACGTTTCTTTTAAAGATGGTCCTAAAAAAGATAATAATTCATCTTCACTCAAAGTATACCCAGGCTGATACTTTTCAAATACTTTAATAAAAGTTCTTTTAATTAATTCATCTGTATATAAAACTGTTCCATCTAAATCAAATATTATTGCTGTATCCATAAAATCTCCTTTACACATCATAGTATATCACACGTAATTAAATGTGATAAAGATTATGCTTTATTATTTATGAATATAAGTCTATACTTATGACGAGGTGATTAAAATGAAAATTGCAATTGTATTTGATAGTCATACAGGTAATACCAAAAAAGTAGCTAATGTAATTAAAGAAGCTTGTATTAACGAAGAGGTTGTTTACTTCGGTGAACCTCAAACATTCAGTGACGCAGATCTGATTTTTATTGGAAGCTGGACCGATAAGGGTAACTGTAGTCAAAAGATTCAAAATTTTATTACTACTCTTTCAAATGAAAAAATCGCTTTTTTTGCAACAGCTGGATTTGGTGGTTCTACTGAATACTATGATAAACTGGCAGAACGATTTGATAATGTTGTAAATACTAATAATAAGATATTAGGACACTTTTTCTGTCCCGGTAAGATGCCTTTATCAATACGTGATCGCTATGTTAAAATGATTCAAGAGCATCCTGAAGATAAACAGCTTCAAGTTAGTATTGATAACTTTGATGCAGCTCTATCACATCCAGATACAAATGATTTAGAAAATGCTAAAAAATATGCATTAGAGATGATAGCTAAGGTTTAAATATCTTAGCTATTTTATATATTAAAATAAATGAATTGGATTAATAAAATTAATTTTTTTATGTTATTATAATATAAAAGGAGTGGTAGGATGTTGAATGGAAAGGAATTATTAGATAATAATACGCATATAATTTATGAAAAAATTACTACTGATGAACTTCCGCTAAAAGTTATTGAGGTAACTTTAGCTAAAGATGATCCTAATTTAATCCCTCCAAAACATTGGCATCGTAGTTTAGAGTTTATTATTCCACTTACCGCATCAATTGAACTTTGGAGTAATGGGGAAACTTATTCAATTGCTCGTAATGGTTTAGCTATCATTAATTCACAAGCTATACATACGACTAAAATTATTGAATCAGAGGATTGTTTTAAAAGTATTGTTATTCAAATTAAGTATGATTTTCTAAAAAAATGCTATCCTGCATTTGATAATATCTATTTTTCTAATCATATAGTCCCAGAAATTGAACAAAAACTAGTCGTTCTTTTAACTAATTTGAGTTTAGAGTATCAACAAACTACTGAATTTAAATTACTTACTATTAATGGTTATTTATATTTAATTATTAGTATTTTATTAAAGTATCAAAAAAAGATTAGAAAAGTTGGTTACTTTCTTCAATCTGATCAAAAACTCCAAGAATTTATGAAAATTCTCTTTTATTTAGATGAACATTATTCTCAAGCACTAGATGTTTCCTCAATCGCGAACCAATTTAACTTCTCTTATGGTTATTTAGCAAGATTGTTCAAAAAACACTTAAATATTACGGTCAAACAATACTTAACTGCACAACGTTTAGAACACTGTACTAACGATTTGATTCATACTAATTTAACCATTACTGAGATTGCGATGAAAAATGGCTTCTCTAGTACTAAATCTTTTAATCGTGAATTTAAACTCAAATATCATGAAACACCCCAAGTATATCGTAATAAAGTTAGAAAATGACCCTAATGTGGTCATTTTTTTCATATTTAAATTTTATAAATAAGCTTAAGATATAGGCAAGGTGAAAGGAGAAGAGAGAATGAAAAGATTATCAAAATTATTACTTGCCTTATTTATTGCTTGTAGCATTACCGGATGTTCTCAAAGCACAGAAGTTGTTGATGCAACTTATGAAATTTATATTGCCGGATATGATTGGGGATGTGGTGTCAATAAAACTATTTTGACATTAGACAAAGCTGTTGATGATGTTGACAAAAATGATTTTATGGTATCTGAAACAAAACAAGTAACTGATTGGGAAGATGAGGCACTTCCAGTTGTTGAAAAAACTTTGGAGCGTGTTGTTGATGATGCCTATTCTTGTGATAAAGATGGGCAAAAAATTGATGGAGAGTCTAAATATATTGCGATTGAGTTATATGTAAGCCCAAATGATGGTTCGCCATTATTATACTCTGCTACAACACATTATAATACATGGAGTGATCCGTATTATTTAAATATTTCATTAGCAAAAAACGGTGAAATAACGGTAGACGATAAAAAAGTTACTAAACTTGATGTTAGTACAGAATATACTAAAAAAATTACTGCTGCTGACGCTTTAGAATTAGAAAAATTTAAGGCTAGTGATGGAATTGAATTAAATTATGGTCATTTTAACCCTAAAGAACCTTCTAATACATTATTTGTGTGGTTACATGGTTCTGGTGAAGGGGGAACAGAGGATACTAATCCACAAGTAACCTCTTTATCAAATAAAGTAAGTGCTTATTTTAATGATGATTTCCAAAATGCTGTTGGCAATGCATATGTTTTAGTTCCTCAATGTCCAACTTTTTGGATGGATGCTGATGGTAATGGCGGTGAATGGAATGATGACTTATTAGTAACTCATGGTCCTTCTTATTATACTAATGCACTTATGGAATTAATTAAAGATTATCAGTCTCGATGCGGAGCTACTAAAGTCGTTCTTGCAGGATGTTCTGCAGGTGGATATATGACTATGCGTTTAATTTTAGATTATCCAGATTATTTTGCTGCAGCAATACCAATTTGTGAAGCCCTGCCTGATGATGTTATTAGTGACCAACAACTTTCTGAAATTAAAGATCTACCTCTATATTTTATTTATTCTAATGATGATCCTAGTATTATTCCAGAAAAATTTGAAATTCCTACTATTAACCGATTAAAAAATCTTGGTGCAACTAATCTACACGTTGCCACATTTGATTCGGTCATCGATACTTCTGGTAAATATAATGATTTAAATGATGGTGACCCATACCAATATAATGGTCACTGGTCATGGATCTATTTTGATAATAATGAAGCCGACTGTGATGAACATGGTGAAAAAGTTTGGCAATGGATTGGTGAACAAGTTAAATAAAATGAATATAAAAGATGTAACGGATAAATTTTTAAACGTTACATCTTTTAATTATAATTTTCAGTTAAGTTGACAATTATAGGGTTCCTCATTTAAATATTTTTATTGCTAAAAAGTCTTTCTAGTTCCCCTATTTTTTAGTCTTTTGAAATATGAATATTAGATAAATCTAAATACTCCTGCTTATTGGAAAGAAATCCTGATTTAACTGAAACAAAACCTTTTAAAATATCATGGGCAAATTCCTCTCTGCCACTACTGATACCTGTTTTAAACACCTAATTAATATTCTAAAATCATTTTCTTATTCCAGTATTAATTAACCGATTGATGTCATTTAATTATTTAACACTTCCGCCATGGAATAAACACTCGTATACTTTAATATTATTATAGTATATTTCCTCTTTACCATTAAAAAATTCATAATCACCATCATAACTACAATGATATGTATAATTACCATTAGTATACAACGCCGGACCTCTAAAAGGAGAAATTCGATCAACTAATAATAGTGCTTCCTTCAAAAAATCACCACTAAAAGCCTCATCAAGCACTTTACCATAATAATTCATTACATAAAGTGGAATATTGTCTTTATAGACACATTCTTCACCACCAAAAAATTCACTGCCTACAAACGTATCAATATATAAATATTCATTTTCTTGATATTGATAATCATGGCTGTTAGGTCGACTGGAAACAGTTTTCCCCTCCTTTTTAGCATAGGTTGCTTTTTTTGCCTTTAACATAAAATCAATCCAGTTATAATTACTAATTTTACTTTCTATTTCCTGCTTAGCACAGTCATTATCCTTAACTAAGTTATCAATCGTTATCCCAAATATCACTGATAATCCCATGATATAATCGAGATTTGGCAGCACACTACCACTCTCCCATTTAGTTACTGTTTGGCGACTTACTTCAAGCAGATCAGCAAGCTCCTCTTGTGTTAATCCTTTACGTTTACGATATAAAATAATTTTATCTCCAATCATTTTCCATCCTCCTTTATTTTAGTATCATTTTACTATATATTTAAAAATTTTCGAGAAACTATAATTTACATTTTTAGCAACTATTATTGTCATCTTCAAAATATAAGGAAATAATAGTAATTATGTTGTACAATAAATTGGGGTGATAACATGAAAAAAATTAATATAACAGAAATTAAAGGCATTCAAATCGGCCAAGTCGAAAATCAAAAAGCTGGAACCGGCTGCACTGTAATCATCTGCAAAGATGGTGCTACAGCTGGTGTTGATGTAAGAGGTGGCGGCCCAGCAACTAGAGAAACAGACCTGCTAAATCCAATCAACATGGTCCAACAGATCAATGCTGTAATGCTAAGTGGCGGCAGTGCCTTTGGACTAGATGCGGCTAGTGGTGTAATGCAATATTTAGAAGAACATAACTGTGGTTTTGATATGAAGGTCGCCCATGTCCCTATTGTTTGTGGTGCATCTTTATTTGATTTAACAGTTGGTGATCCTAAAATTCGTCCAGATAAAGCAATGGGATATCAAGCTTGCCTTAATAGCGAAAAAAATGAACCGCTTAAAGAGGGTAACTATGGTGCCGGATGTGGTGCTAGTGTTGGTAAAATCATGGGTCCACAATATGCAATGAAAGGCGGCTTAGGTACTGCAGCCATCCAGATCGATAATCTTCAAGTTGGAGCAATTGTAGCAGTTAATGCCTGTGGAAATATTGTTGACTATAAAACTAATGAACAGTTAGCTGGAATTTATGATTCAGAACACAACAGTATCATTCCTGCAGACGAGGTGATTTTTCAACAAATTGAAAAACTTCGCCAATTACCAAGTGGTAATACTACCATTGGTTGTATTATTACAAATGCCAAATTAGACAAAGCTCAATGTACAAAGATTGCAGGGATTGCCCACAACGGTTATGCCCGTGCTATTCAGCCTGTCCACACGATGAGTGATGGCGATACTATTTTTGTATTAAGTACTAATGAAGTTGAAGTAATGCCAGATGCCATTGGGATTCTTGCAACTGATTTAATGGCTAAAGCAGTCAATCGTGCGGTAAAAAAAGCCGACAGCGCCTACGGTTTAAAATCATACAAAGAATTACATAAATAATTATTATTACAGTTGGCAGCAATAATAAATTGTACTATAATCTTATCGTCAAACCGTATCAAGAAGATATTTTCAAGAGATCATCATGACTCTTAGAAAAATGGGAAGATATGGCGAGACACTCATAATAAACATCACATCTAAAAAGAGTGATAGTAGGAGGAAAAAATGAGATCTAAAAAAACACAGTACATGACTTTCATGGCAATGTTTCTTGCTATTGAAATCATCCTTGTCGTAACACCGCTTGGTTATATCCCAATCGGTCCTTTAAGTGCTACGACAATGCACATTCCTGTAATCATTGCTGGGATTACATTAGGAAAAAAGGCAGGAGCCCAACTTGGTTTGGTCTTTGGACTAACTAGTTTAATTCGTGCAACGATTCAGCCGGGAATTACATCATTTTGTTTTTCACCATTCGTTACAGTGGGAAACATTAGCGGGGATTGGCGAAGCGTTATAATTGCTCTTGTTCCAAGAATATTACTTGGCTATCTTGCTGGAGTAATCTTTGAATTTATAAAAAACAAGTTTAATAATGAAAATGCTGCAGCAGTGATTGGTGCTTTAATTGGAACGATTACAAATACTGTACTTGTCCTAGGCGGAATTTACTTTTTCTTTGGCACTGCTTATGCTGATGCAGTTAATATTGCCTATAGTTCATTGCTGGCAATGTTATTTGGTGTTGTGACTACTAATGGTATCGTTGAGGCACTTATTGGGGCGGTCGTTACCCTCCTGGCATATAAAGCAATTAAACCAATGGCAACAAATATAAAATAATTTAAGGTTAAGTTACCCTTTAAATTCATTACTATTAGTAAGAAGTGTGTTATTATCACTTCTTATTTTATTATAGTTTATTTATACTTTTGGTATTTATAAAAATTATTTTTACTTTTACAATTAAAATGATAGAAACTTATCTTTTCATTTAGCTAATTTCTATAATTTATAGATAAAATAGTTTCTTCTTCTCTTTGAGGAATTGTAAATATGACTATATCTTTTATAATAAAGATATAGTCATATCATATAGAAAAGAGGAAAATAAAAATGGCAGATTCAAAAATTATCTTTATTGATGTTGATGGAACTTTAGTTGATTATGAAAACAAATTGCCAGCTTCAGCAGACAAAGCAATTAAACAAGCACGTAAAAATGGACATCGTGTGTATATATGTACTGGACGAAGTAAAGCTGAGGTATACCCTTATTTATGGGATATTGGTCTTGATGGCATGATTGGTGGGAATGGCAGTTATGTAGAAGATGGGGATACGGTTGTTATGCATCAGTTAATTACTGCTGAGCAATGTAAACATATCGTAGACTGGTTAAAAAGTCGAGGACTTGAATTCTATCTTGAAAGTAATAATGGTTTATTTGCGAGTGAAAACTTTGAAACTCGGGGAGAACCAGTAATTCAAGAATATAGTAAACGTAAAGGTAAAGAACATAGTGATCAAATTAAAGTTCGAGATGTTTTTCCAGAAATGATTTTTGATGGTGAATTATATCGTGATGATTTGAATAAAGTTAGTTTTATTCTTGAAAGTTATCAAGATCATCTTGATTCAATTGAAGAATTTCCTGATTTAAAAGCTGGTACATGGGGCGGTGCAGGGGAAATTGCTCTATTTGGTGATTTAGGCGTTAAAGATATTACTAAAGCTCATGCTATTGATGCTTTATTAGAGTATCTAGGTGCAGATATTGAGGATACATATGCCTTTGGTGATGCTAAAATAGATATTCCAATGCTTGATTATTGCCATATTGGTGTTGCTATGGGAAGTGGTGGCGATGAAATCAAAGCTATGGCTGATTATATAACTGATGATGTCGACCAAGACGGTTTGTATAATGCTTTTGTTCGTTTTGGTTTAATTGAAGCAGAGTAAAAAATAAAAACCACGCCTAAAAGACGTGGTTTTCTCTGAGGCTATAAGCCTATGTTG
>NZ_JAHPYJ010000028.1:0-26749 GCF_019041935.1 Erysipelatoclostridium sp. MSK.7.34 | reverse complement strand
ACTTCAACTTAAATACATAATCATATTTCATATAAAAACCCTCCTTACTGGTTTGCCCAGTAAAGAGGGTACGCATCACAAATAATGGAGGTTCATTTTATTATCAGTTAGTCATTTTTTAATATATAACTGTCTAGATCAACCAAATATATAAAAATCAGCTATCCTAAAATATAAAAAGAAGGGAAACATATTTCCCTTCTAAATCAAACTATTGTCTTTAAAATCTATTTTCATTTAATAATTTGTACAAGCTAAATAATCATACTATTTTTGAATTACGATATTGATATGCTAATAAACCTGTTAATAATAGCATTCCACCTGGTAGCCAAAATACTACAAAATGATACCACTTTAATTTTAATCCCTTAAACTTATTCAGCATCTTATATCCCCTTTATCAATCTACATATAATATAAGGAGATAATCACATATTGTCAACATAATTCGGCATAATTTAGATTTATTAAGACTTTAATTTTTTTACCATAAATACCATGTCATCATTAATCTTAAAACCATTTTTCTGATAAAAATCAGCACTGTAAAATTCTCGTCCTGTCAACAAAATTAAATTATCAACTTCAGGTAAACATTCTTCTAATGCCTTCATCATTTTCTTTCCTAATCCCCTTCTTTGACAATGAGGATCAATATAAAAATCTTCAATCATAAAATCAAGATCATTAACATATGTTATTAATTTCCCACAAACAACACCAGCTATTTTGTTATCTAACATATACACAAAACACCTTGTATATTTTCCGTCGTCTAACTGTTCAATTCGCTGGTATGATCTTTCATAACTCCATACCTCATTCCAAGGAGGATTTTTAAATGCTTCAACCATCAGTTTAGCAATCTCTTCATAGTCATTTTTAGTGACACTTCTAATCATCTAAAATCTCTCGCTTTCCACAAACACAATAATTACTCTTAAATCGTTCTACAGTATGAACTACTTCTTTAGTTAAAAAATCAATAAGTCTTTCATCCAATTGATGTTCTTCAAAACTACTTTGGTTAGGATAAATGAGTTTACCAGGAAACTTTGTTTCAAAGAAAATTGTATTTAAAATCGTAATGCTTTCAAGATAACTCCCTAATGAAGTTAAATGCTGATTGTCACTTTGGAACAATTCTAATTCGGGATTTTGATGGCTTAAACGATTAATGACATAACCCACTGGTATTCCATCAACTAAATTATCCATCATTACTTGATGATAAATATCTTTGGTTGTTTTAAAATCATCATCATAATTCCGTTGGCTCCAAGGAATCATAATGTATGGCATAACACCACAGCTACGTGCCAATTCAATCAATGCTTTAGCATCATGCAATGTTGCTTCTTTACTTGGACAAGGCTCATGTGCTGCCTGTTGAAAAATAACAAAATCATATCCTTGTTTTAAAGCGAACTGTAATTCCATTGACTCTAAATGGTCGTGAAAGGTAATTGCAGGACGGGCCAACATTGTCACTTCTAACTTTTCACTACTATTGATTCGCACCATTTCTGGCATATCATTCATATACGTATGCGAATTCCCAACAAATAATATTTTCATCCTAATTCCACCTACTTTCAAAGGACTACTCCTTTAGTATAGCTTCAATTACGACTACTTAGCAATCTTTTTAAAAGTAATTATTGCTTTAAATAGATCCCCATCGATTGCAATATTAAAAGTCCCCCCCTGTGCTTCAACAAAACTTTTAGCTATTGCTAATCCTAAACCACTGCCACTTTCATGACGCGATTTATCACCACGAACAAATCTTTCTGTAATTTCTTGAGGACTAAAATTCATCTGCTCTTGTGAAATATTTTTAAAAATAATAGTAATATCCTCAGTTTCCTCCGTTAAATCAACATATACACGGCTATTAAATAGAGCATATTTAGAAATATTAGTGAATAGATTCTCAAAAATACGATACGTCTTATCACCATCTAATTTGAGGATTATATCATTATGTGGATAATTAGTAATAACAGTTAATTGATGCGCATCTAATATTTCACTACATTCAGCATGCGCCTGCTCAATTAATGCAACAATATTAAGTTCCATTAAATTTAACTTGATATTACCACTATTAACTTTACTAACTTCAAATAAATCTTCAATTAAATTCGTTAAACGATTAGAATACTGATTTAAATTATCTAAATATTCATGTCTTGTCTCTATTGGTAAATTATCATCTTGCAATAAAACAATATAATTTTTAATACATGTCAATGGTGTTTTTAAGTCATGAGAAACATTACTTACTAATTCATTTTTCATATTCTGAGACTTAGTTTCTTCTTTAACAGCAGTTTCAAAACCAATTCGAATATTTTTAAATTCATCATTTAAAGCATTAAAAATACCTAAATCACCATCTATCTCTACATCAAAATTACCTTTGCTTAATTCTTTTGTTGCAGTCAATAATTTATCATAGTCATCTTGCACCTTCAGCACTTTATCTTTGACCCAAAAAAATACTAAAAATGCATAAATAATAGCTAGGAAATATCCAAAACCCCAAAAAGTAATCATGATCATAATGATTGCTGTATTAATCAAAATATATTTCATGATTGTTTGATTTAACGACTTTGATAGATCAATATCGGCAATTTGATTAAGTTTATTTTTGATACTGCGTACTCCACTACCAATTAACGTATCTTCTTTTAAATAACGCCAGAATCCTCGAGCAAAAATGTACTTTAATTGGAAGATTCCTAATGAAATAACTAAAAGCGTCAGTATCCAAATCACAAAATTAATAACTATAACGATGTAATCTACATACATGATGTCATATCTTTTTAATAATTCTAAAAGTGAATTATTAAGTGTATAACCCGTCACGATCATACAGCCCATAACGCCAAAAGTAATCATAAGCGTTAAAACAGCTAGATTTATTTCTGCTTTCCATCTCTTTACTGACAAAAACGGATTAACATCTTCTACAATTTTAATTGGATAAAATAAGATAAATAAGACTAATATAGCTGAACAACTTAATAACGCAATAGCTGAAAAATAATTATAGTTTTCCCATGAATTAACATATTGTGAAGCATATCCATGACTGGCTGGTGTTTCTGGAATAATATATGTAATTTGAAGATTCTTAGGAACATTAATCTTGATTGCATTTGTATCAAACATCCAGTTGTCAATATATATAGTATTTTCACCATCATAATGTGCAAATGAGCTTAAAAGGTTAGCAATATTAAAATATGATAGTTTATCACTACTTAAATCCCCATTACATGAAACTAGACCATTTTGATCATAGCTCGCCTCAGTATAGAAACTATATTTACTTTGATCATCATTAGTTGTAATTTTTTCACTATGTTGCGAAATCATTTGATTAGTATTAGTATTAACAGCTTTATAAATAAAATCTCCATCATTATTAAACAATGATGTTATTCCCTTTAAATAATCGTCAAAAACATCTAAAAATATTTGTCTTGTCTGTTCATCAACACTATCATCAAAGCTTACTGCTTCATAATTAGAATCAAGGGTCTTAGCCATCGCAATAGTAAAAAGCTGTAGATCATCTTCTAAAATTCCCGTTAAATTATCATCACGAGGGGTATTTTCTCTAACATTATCATATAAGGATATAACAACAACGGACATTAATAGTAATATTGATGCAAAAATCACACCAAAAATTCTTTTAGCTTTTGTCATTTTTTACACTCCTTTTTCAATTTTATATCCTATTCCCCAAACTACTTTTAAATATTCTGGTTTTTTAGGATTAGCTTCTATTTTCTCACGCAATTTTCGCACATGCACCATAATTGTCTCAGTATTTATGGCTTCTTCTTTCCAAACAGCTTCATAAATCTCCTCAGCTGAATAGACTCTTCCCGGATAAGACATTAATAATTCAAGTATTTGAAATTCTTTAGCCGTTAAACGAACACCTCGATCATTAACAAACACTTCTTTAGTAAACTTATCCAGCTCTAATCCACCCACGACTAAGCGCTGTTGATTATTATTAAGATTACGATTTTCTTTTAAAGCTAAAATTTGATTATATCTTCGAAGATTCGAATTAACTCGAGCTATCAATTCCATCGCCTCAAACGGCTTAGTAATATAATCATCACCACCAATATTAAGCCCGGTTATTTTATCAATATCTTCAGACTTTGCACTTAAGAAAATAACTGGAAAATCATAGTTTTCTCGTAGTTTTAGTACCATTGTAATTCCATCCATAACTGGCATCATAATATCAACCACTGCTAAATGTATTTCATTTGCTTCGATTAATGCTAACCCTTCTTCACCATTACTAGCTTGTAAAACATTATATCCTTGATTCTTCAAAAAAACTGTTACTGTTTCTCTGATTCCTTTTTCATCTTCAACAATTAAAATTGTATGTTCCATAATCTTCTCCCTTTTTCTAATTAGAATTAACTATTTTTTTATAATAAACGGCACCGGTAATTACTAGTATAACAGTTACCGCAAAGATTGAAACAGCCAATACAATATTGCCGTCTCTTAATGCTCCCGTTAAATATGTAGATGTCACAATACTTGGAATTCTTCCAATCGTTGTAAGCAATAGCCATTGTTTTATATCAATATCTGTTAAGCTAACTAAATAAGTCATAATATCTTTAGGACTTCCAGGAATCAAAAAAATAATAAATAGCCAAAACTTACTTTTTTTAGAAGAAAATAATTTTTTCACTTCTGCAACTTTACTTTGATCAAACATTTTATCAATGATTGAGTGTTGAAAGATTCGTGCTAAATAGTAAACAATAATCGTTCCAATCATTGACCCGATCAAACAAACAATTGTTCCTTGAAATGAACCAAAAATATATCCACTAGCCAGCTCCAAAGGTTCTCCAGGTAAAAATGCTAAAAAGATCTGCAGAGCAATTAAAGCAATCATTGCTGAAACTTTAGTAAAATATGGCAGTGTTTCAATCTCATAAATAACATCATTAAAATCGCAGTTTCTAAATAAATATATTGTAATAAATGCCATGAACAAAATAATTGATGACATCATGAGCAAATTTGTCTTTTTTATTGATTTAAGCATAAGTCGTTCCGCCTTTCTATACTTAAATAATAAAAGACTATCCTAAAACTAAACTAACAATAATTCTTAAAAAATTCTAAACAAAAAGCAAAACTTTCGTTTTGCTTAATTATAATCATCTTCAATCGTAGAATCGACATCCTCTTCTAATTCTTCTGTTTCTTCTTCATCAGCATAAATATCATTCATATCAATATGAACATCACTAAATTTATGACGACTTCTTAAATCCCAGGCATTTTCACCAACCGTGATAAAACGTCCGTCTAAGGTAATATTAGTATAAAACAAAGATTCTTTATCTTCTTTTTGTTCGTCATCAAATTTCTTCATTTGACATACTTCTTCCCATAATTTGAAAAAATTAACTGCTGATTTCTTTTTAGACATTAATTCATATGCTACATCAACCATAGACATATTATAATATTTATCCATACTATCCATTCTTGATTATCCTCCTACATCTTTTCTGGGGCACTAACACCGATTAAATTTAAAGCATTAGCCATTGTAATTCTTGTAGCTTCAACTAAAGCTAATCTTTGTCCACTTAATTCAAGATTATCTTCATCGATTACATAACATTCATTATAAAAACTATGGAATAATTGTGCAAGTCTTTGAACATAATTTGTAATTTTGTGAGGCGTACGATTGATCGCACTATCAATAATTACGTTTCTAAACTCATTAATATGCTTTACTAATTCAATTTCTTTAGGATTAACTAATAAATCATACTTATCACTATAATCAATGTTTGCTTTAGCAGCCTGTGCTTTAATCGAACACATTCTAGCATGAGCGTATTGAGCATAATAAACTGGATTTTCATTAGACTTTGATTTAGCAAGTCCAATATCAAAATCAAATGGTGTATTAGCAGCTTTAGAAACAAAGAAATAACGCGTAGCATCAACACCAATTTCTTCGATTAAGTCTTTAATAGTAACAGCATTTCCAGTTCGTTTTGACATTTTTACTGGTTCACCATTATTCATCATTCTAACCATTTGAATAATATCAATATTTAACTGGTCAGCATTATAACCTAAAGCTTGAATAGCTGCTTTCATTCGATTAATATAACCATGATGATCAGCCCCTAATAAATCAACTAAATATTCGTATCCACGATCTAATTTATTTAGATGATAAGCAATATCAGGCGTCAAATATGTATACGATCCATCACTTTTAATTAAGACCCGGTCTTTATCATCACCAAATTCAGTTGATTTGAACCATAAAGCCCCTTCTTCTTCATATGTATAACCAGCAGCTTTTAATTTTTCAATTGTTGGTACGACCCGATCATTTTCATATAATGATGTTTCAGAAAACCAAACATCAAACGACACTCTAAATTCATTTAAAATATCTTTAATCTTTTGTAATTCATATTCTGTTCCTTTATTTCTAAAGAAAGCAATTGCTTTACCTTCATCCATTTCAAGATATTTATCACCATCGATCTCTTTGATCTTTGTTGCAATATCAATAATATCTTTACCATGATAACCATCTTCAGGCATTGTAACATCTTGTCCAAATGCTTGTTTATAACGAGCGTATAGAGATAACGCTAAATTATGAATTTGATTCCCTGCATCATTAATATAATATTCACGAGTCACATCATAGCCAGCAGCACTCATAATTCGGCAGATACTATCACCCACTGCTGCCCCTTTAGCATGTCCTAGATGTAAATCGCCAGTTGGATTAGCTGAAACAAATTCAACATTATATTTAGTTCCTTGACCATATGTTGTGGTACCATATGCTTCTTTTTCTTCTAAAACTTCTTTAATGATTGATGTCATTGCATCTTTTGCCAAGAATAAGTTAATAAATCCCGGTCCCGCAATCTCTACTTTTTCAATATTGGCATTTTCTTTATCTAAAGCCTCAATAATTGCCTCAGCAATTTGGCGAGGATTTCTCTTTAATAATTTTGTTAGCTGCATTGCTAGATTAGTTGAATAATCCCCATGTGATTTATCTTTAGGAATTTCAATTGTAATACTTTCTTGATCATATTCTTCAACAAATCCACACGCTATTATTGCTTGTTTAAGCGCCCCTTTTAAAGTCGCTTCAATTTTATTAATTGCCATCATTGCCCTCCTATCTTCTAATCACTATATCTTAATTAAATTACCATTAAACCCTCATGAAGTCAATGTTTTTATAACAATGGTGCAAATAATCTTAAGATTGCTTCTAGCCACCCTCTAAAGCGCCCTTTAACGACATCTTCAGGGGTCATTTCCTTACTCACAGCGATCGTTTTCAAGAAGTCCTCTTTAATATCTTTAATTGCTGGAACATCATACATATAGACTCCACATTCAAAGTGCAGATAAAGACTGCGATAATCCAAATTAATTGTTCCAACAGTAGCAATTTTATCATCACAAACAAAGTTCTTAGCATGAATAAACCCAGGAGTATACTCGTAAATTCGTACTCCGCCATTTACAAGTGGTTCATAGTAAGAGCGTGTTACTTTAAAGACCATTTTTTTGTCTGGAATTCCAGGTGTGATGATCCTTACATCTACTCCCCGGCGAACAGCTAAACACAAAGCATTTTTAATTTCATCATTAATGATTAAATAGGGCGTATCAATATAAATATATTTTTGTGCTTGATTAATCATATTTAAATAAACGTTTTTCCCCACCGGCTTATTATCCAATGGTGAATCGCCGTATGGTAAAATATACCCATTTGGACTTATTTCGGGACATATATAATGACGAGGATGATATTTATCATAATCTTCAAATGTATTTAATGATGCATTCCACGTTGTTAGGAACATCAGTGTTAAATTCCATACAGCCTCACCCTTGATCATTACCCCCGTATCTTTCCAATGTCCATATTTCACTTTAGCATTAATATACTCATCAGCCAGATTAAAACCACCACTAAAACCAACATTTCCATCAATCACCGTAATTTTACGATGATCACGGGTATTCATTACTGCCGAAATAAATGGAACAAAATGATTAAATGCTATACACTTGATTCCATAACTTTCCAATTTTTGATAATAACGAAATGGCAGCATTGTCAAAGAGCCCATATCATCATACATAAACCGTACTTCCACACCCTCTTTAACTTTTTGCTTTAATATCGTTAAGACTGTATTAAACATCTCACCTTCTTCAACAATAAAATATTCCATAAAAATAAAATGTTTTGCTTTAGCTAATTCTTTCAACAAATCTGGATATGTATCATCACCTAAAGGGTAATATTTAATCTCACTATTATTATAAATAGGAAAATTTTCTTGAACTAAATAATTAGCTTGTCCTTTTGCAATCAAATCCTCAATTTGTTCAACCATCTTATTTGGATAAATAAATGGTCTAATAGCTTCTTCTTGATTAGCAAAGGCTTCTTGAAGCTTTTTAGCTGGCTTTTTATTACCAAAAACAACATACAACAAACCACCAAAAACCGGAAAAGATAAGATGGGAATTAACCAAATAATCTTATAACTGGGGTCATCATCGTCATTGTTGATAATATATAAAGTTACGATCACACTTAAAAAAATAAAAACTCCTTTTAATAAGGTCGCATCAGTAAAAATATAGCGCATAAATAAAGCTAGCCATAATATCTGAACACATATTAAAATAATCGATACAACGATCCGGTTTGATAAAAACTTTAGTATTTTCATCTTAGTTCTCCAATATTAAATAATTGAGCATGACATATACTTGACTAATCAAATTAGTTCCATCATATAATTCATACTTTATTTTCACATTATCCCCGTTATCATAACTAATTAATCTAGTTTTTAAAGCAATTGCTCCATATGGAGTTTCATATTGATTTAAAATATCACGATCTCTTACTAAATGCAAAACACTAGCCCCATTATGAAGTTTAACTTCATTTTCACTTAATTCAATTTTTATTTTATTTTCATCTTGATAACTGACTACAATTTTATCATCACCTATCTCCAGATGACCAGAACCATCATATTTAACAGTTTCTTGATGTTCTTCATATTTAAAAATACTTCGATAATTTACTTTAATTATTTTTTTCATTCTATCACCGTGCATATTATAACACAAATCCGTCAAGAATACTTTTGGTGATATGATGAAAAAATTAGTAAAAATATTTGTAACTATTTTAGCAAGTTTAGCCGGCATACTTCTATCACTATATGTTATTGCATATTGCATGGGGGAACCGGATCTAAACAAGAATCGTTATTTAAAATTATACGATGATAATCAAGAAATTTATTATCAGTCGATCAACGACTATACCGGTCATTATGTAACTTTAAATAATGTTAGTAATTATTTTAAAGAAAGTATTGTAGCTATTGAAGATCAACGCTTTTATGACCATCGGGGTTTTGATCCAATTGGAATCATGAGAGCCCTCAAAGTAAACTTCACAAATCAAAAAAAATCTCAAGGAGCGAGTACGATAACTCAGCAATATGCACGCTTATTGTACTTAACTAACGAAAAATCCTGGTCGCGAAAAATTAAAGAAGCTTTTTTGACAATGCAGTTAGAAACACGTTTATCAAAAGATGAAATTCTCGAGGGATATATTAATAACGTTTATTTTGGTCATGGAATTTATGGTATTGAAAATGCTGCACAATATTTTTATGGTAAAAGTGCTAAAGAACTAGATTTAAATGAAAGCAGTATGTTGGCTGGAGTAGTTAATGGCCCAACCTATTACTCACCCTTAAATGATGCTAAAGCAGCTCGAAAACGACAGTCAATCGTTTTAAACGCTCTAATCGACTGTAAGGAAATTACCGTAACTCAAAAACAGCAGGTTCTTGATAGTGATCTTAATCTTGCTGAAACGCATAAAGTAGATGATAATATGGCTAATAATTACTATAAAGATACCGTTATTGATGAACTCGAAGAACTTGGTTACTACAACAATACATATTTGAATCAAGGTTTAAATGTGTATACAAGTTTTAATCAAGATTACCAAAAAGTAGTGGAAAAAAGTGCTAGTGAATATACTAAGGATAGTAAAGTCGAAACCTCGAGTATCGTTGTTGAACCATATACCAGTAAAATCCTTGCTATTATCGGCGGTAAAGACTATGCCAGCTCACAATTCAATCGTGCCACTCAAGCTAATCGACAAATCGGCAGTACAATCAAACCTTTGTTATACTACCTGGCGCTAGAAAACGGTTTCACTCCGGCAACCACATTTTTATGTGAACCTACTACCTTTAAACTTGACGATAACAGCACTTACAGTCCTAGTAATTTTAACGATAAATATGCATATAAAGATGTTACGTTAGCTCAAGCTATTGCTGTATCTGATAATATTTTCGCCGTTAAAACACATCTATTTTTAGGAACTGATAACTTAGCTTCATTAATCAAAAAATTTGGAATCAAGGACGTCAAAGCAAATGCCTCACTGGCACTTGGGACTTTAAATACAAACATATATAATCTTGCCAATATGTATAATTGTCTCGCTAGTGAAGGAAAATACAATCATCTCTATACAATTGAAAAAATTACTAATGATGCTGGTAAAGTCCTTTACCAGCACGAACAAGAAGATAAACAATTGCTGGAGCAAGATAGTTGTTTAGAATTATCACAGCTATTAACATCTACATTTAATAGTACATTTAGTACCTATCTTCAAGCAACAATGGCTTCTTATCAACTTGATAATATCAACGCCTGTAAAACTGGTAGTACCGATGTTGATAACCTGGCTGTAGCTTATAATCCACAAGTCCTGGTTGCCAGCTGGGTCGGCTACGATGACAATCGTAAAATGGAAACAGCTGATGACAAAACTGTTGCTAAAAAAACCGTTATCGATGTTTTAAACTATACCAATGAAAACAAAGATGTTACATGGTATCAGCCAACCGAAGACCTACAGCAAATTGCAATCAATCCACTAACCGGTGATTTTGATGAAAATGGTACAGTCTATTGGTTTAAAAAAGACTAATCCCGAAGTTTACACTTCGGGATAGAAAATCTTATGATCATTTTTATTTTTCTTAGAATTTACAATTGCCCCAACAATTTCTGATACTTCTGGTAAAAACCGGAGTTCTTCATCAATTAATATTTCAATTTCACTGAGTTCTTCAGTATTTCCATAATAACGATAGGGAACTTGGCTTTGATCATCACTTACAACATAATAACGAGGATCATAGCCTTTTTTTTCATAAAATGATTCAGCTAATTGTTTTTCATGTTGATCGAGCAGATCATGATAAATAAACAATCGTCGATCTAAAAAGCGTGTACATAAATCTTTCAAAATCTCGTCATTGCCTTCTTTTAAGACTGTAAAATAATAAAAAACGATCCCCTCATCTAATTTAGTATAATCATTTTCATCGACATGTCCATCAAGAAACGGCTTTAAATAACGAATATCTCCAAAATCATAACCAGCTGCATAAAGATCTTTCATTCTCCTAAAAATACTAATTAATACCTGTTCATAACTCCGGGCTGTGGGGTGATAATAAACTTGCCAATACATATGATATCTGGCTAAAATATAATTCTCGATTGCTTGTACACCAGAATTCTTAAAAACGATCTTTCCATCACAAACAGCCATCACTCGTAAAATTCGGGATAAATCGAATTGCCCATAAGTAGTACCACTAAAATAAGAATCTCTAAGTAAATAATCCATCCGATCAGCATCAAGTTGACTCGAAACCATCTGTACTAAAATTTTATTAGGATGTGTTTTTTCAATAACACTACTTACTCTATGTGAAAAACCATGATCAAATTTTTCTAAAAGATCATGTACTTCGGTCTTTCCGTTAATAATTTTAATTGTATATGCTTCGTGGTTTAAATCAAAGGCATCTTCAAAACAATGCGAAAATGGACCATGACCAATATCATGGAGTAAAGCTGCACACATTACTGTTAACTTATCATAATCATTTAAATAGGCTCCGATTGCACTATTAAAAATCATTTTTCGAGCAATAAAGTAAACCCCTAAAGAATGACAAAAACGCGAATGTTCCGCACTTTGATAGACCTGATGCGTCCCGCCTAATTGCTTGATTCTCCGAAGTCGCTGCATTTCATGACTATTGATTAAATCTAATATCAATGGTTGATCTACATGAATATAATTATGTACTGCATCACGAAAAACCTTACTATCTGTTAATTTCGTCTGTTCTAATCGATATGCCGCTTGATTCATCAGTCTTCCTCCTCGTACTCCTCAAAACGATATGTTTATTCTACATTTGGGTACTTCTTTATATCAACTTTTGATAAAAACATTTCTAAAGAACGAATAAATATTTTTTATCATCATACATAGCTTGATAAATAACAACTTCCTCCAATGTTTCACTATCTAACCCAATATTCATAACATAATATAGTTTGCCTTTGAAATGTCGATATAAATGTCGAGTCTTTAATTTTCGTTCCACGTTCTCACCACTTTTTCTATTTTCATTATAATACATCTTAAAAGTTTATGCTATAATTGAGTCTAGGAGGTATGACATATGTACATTAAAATCAATGAAGCAACAAACTATATTAAGACCCAATATCATGGAAAAATTGATTTAGCAATCATTCTCGGTTCAGGTCTAGGCCCACTTGCAGATGAAATTGAAAATCCTATCGAATTAGATTATCGCGATATCCCCCATTTCCCGATTTCTAATCTCATTGGACATGCCGGCAAGTTAATTATCGGTACATTAGAAAATAAAACAGTAATTGCCATGAAAGGACGTTTTCATTATTATGAAGGCAATGACATGGATATTGTTACACTGCCAATTCGTGTATTTAAAAGACTGGGAATTGATAATTTAATTTTAACTAATGCTTGCGGAGGAATCCGTGAAGATTTAAATCCTGGACAAATTATGCTGATTAAAGATCATATTGGTTTATTTGCCCCAAGCCCACTACGTGGTCCTAATCTCGATGAATTCGGCCCTCGTTTTAAAGATATGAGTGAAGTCTATAATCGAAAATTAGGAAAACTTGCTCATCAAGTTGCCGATGACAATAATATTAGTTTAAAAGATGGTGTCTATGCTTTTTTTAAAGGCCCAATGTATGAAACACCAGCAGAAATATTAGCATATAGAGCCTTAGGTGCTGATGCAGTGGGAATGTCCACTGTACCAGAAGCCATTGTTGCTCGTCACTGTGATATGAAAACTCTGGGAATTTCGTTGATCACTAATAAAGCCGCAGGACTTTCAAACCAAGAATTAAATCACCAAGAAGTTGTAGAAGCGGCTAATAAAGCAGAAAAAGACCTAGTTACTTTAGTAAAAGGCATTATAAAAAATTGGTAAACTAAAAGCATCATACTAAACTGACCCTATAGAAAACACATTTATCGTGTTTACTCTATAGGGAACAATTTAAAGATGCTTTTTTATTTTATTTGCACAGTATTTAATTTTCGATTAACTTCACTAATGTCTTTATCATCCATAGCCCGAAGATACTTAATTGGTTGATTGGAATCATAAACATCTATTTGATCGACCCCTAATAACCTATCTCCATCTTCACCGTAAATATATCCTTGTCCTGCTAAATCAATGTTTGATTCATCAAAAACAGAAACAAGCTCATATTTGTTTGGATCCTTAAAAACATCATAGTATCTAACTACTGCTTTCACGACAACTGCCTTACCAACCTTTTGATCATTTACCCTAATATGATTTCCTTGATAAAAATATACTCCCTCCAGACGATATCCATCCATAGCCTTAACTTGCTGCTGTGCAAAATTTGCCGCCCATTCCTTATCATATGCTATTTTTTCTTGACAGGCTGTCATTATAAAAAGAAATAGTAATAAACAAATAAATTTCTTTAATTGTTGCATTATCCTCTCCTCCACAAGCTATTATATCATAAAAATATTTTTTTATTTTAAATAATCTTTATATTATCTAAGTTCTAATGATATTTACAAAATCTATAAAAATAATACAAATCCTAATAAATACTAGTCATTTAACCGATTAACGGACTAATCGTAAAGCTCATTATTTTTAATAAACCATGAAAAAATTTCAAGTCTTGAAAAAACAAAACATTTATTTGAATAAACGTGTATGCTTTATGTGTAAAATAAATATACGGAGGAAATAAGATGGAAAAGAAACCTGTAAAAATTGTAACAATTGGTGGAGGTAGTAGTTATACTCCTGAATTAATGGAAGGATTTATTAAAAGATATGATGAACTTCCAATCAAAGAAATTTGGTTAGTAGATATTGAAGCTGGTAAAGAAAAACTAGAAATCGTTGGTGCTATGGCACAACGTATGTGGGACGCTTCTCCTTACGATGTTAAAGTACATTTAACTTTAGATCGTCGTGAAGCTTTAAAAGATGCTGATTTCGTTACTACTCAATTCAGAGTTGGTTTATTAAACGCTCGTATTAAAGATGAAAGAATTCCATTCTCTTATGGTATGTTAGGACAAGAAACAAATGGAGCTGGAGGAATCTTCAAGGCATTTAGAACAATTCCTGTAATCCTTAGCATTGTTGAAGACATGAAAGAATTATGTCCAAATGCATGGTTAGTAAACTTCACAAATCCTAGTGGTATGGTTACTGAGGCAGTTATGAAATATGGTAAATGGGATCGTGTAATTGGTTTATGTAACGTACCAGTTGGGGCTATGATGGCTGAACCAGAAACAATCGGAACAACTTTAGATAAATTAATTTATAAATTTGCTGGATTAAACCATTTCCACTGGCACCGCGTTTTTGATTTAGACGGTACAGATGTAACTGGAAAAATCATTGATGCAATGTATGAAGGTAAAGATTCTGGTATTCCTGCAAATATTCATGATATCCCATTCTTTAAAGAACAATTAAAACAAATGAATTTAATTCCTTGTGGATATCATAGATATTACTATCGTCAACAAGAAATGTTAGCTCATGGGCTTGAAGAATATAATGGAATTGGAACTCGTGGACAACAAGTAAAACAAACTGAAGCAGAATTATTTGAATTATATAAAGATCCAAATTTAAATTACAAACCTGAACAATTAACTAAACGTGGTGGTACTCACTATTCAGATGCTGCATGTGAAACTATCGCATCAATCTATGCTAATAAAAATACTCACCTTGTTGTAACTACTAAAAACAATGGTGCTGTACCTGATCTTCCTGCTGACTGTGCTGTAGAAGTATCTGCTCATATCGGTTCAGCTGGAGCTTTAGCTATCGCTTTTGGACCATTAGAACCTGCTCAACGTGGTTGGTTACAATGCATGAAAAATATGGAATTATGTGTTGAAGAAGCTGCTGTAACTGGTGATTATGGATTAGCTTTACAAGCATTTATCTTAAATCCACAAATTCCTTCTGGTGAAAATGCTAAACGTGTTTTAGATGAATTATTAATTGCTCATAAAAAACACTTACCACAATTTGCTGATAAGATCGCTGAATTAGAAGCAGCTGGTGTTACAGTAAAAGATGAAATCGCTAGAGATTTAGACTAAATAAAAAATTCGTGAATTTGATATGATCTCTCTAAAATAGACAACTTAAATAAAGTTGTCCATGAAAAGAGGGATCTTTTCTTATGGCACGTAATATACAATAAAAAAAGATACAAGCAGTTTTAGAGTATAAGAACAGAATTAAAGAAATAAAACAAATAATAATTCAAGAGCATTTAAATAGTAAAGATTCTTTGAGAGATTTAAGCAATAAATACAATACTCATTCTTCTTCATCTTTATGAAGTTGGGCTACCAGTTATAATAGTCACTAAAAATTAACAGATTATGATCCTAAAGGAGATGTCTACATGACCAAATCAAAAAAAGCAACATTAGAAGAAATAATTAAAATTGTATAATATTATTTAGATTATGAGAAAGAATATAAATCAGCAGCTGAACTTTTTGAGGTTTCTTACTCACAAGTATATCAATGGGTAAAGAAATATTTAGAATTAGGTGAAGAAGGTCTAAAAGACAGTAGAGGTAAGCGCAAAGAGGAATCACAATTAAATGAGTTAGAAAAATTACAATATGAAAACGAACGTTTAAAACACCAATCTGAACTTAAAGAAAAAAATATTATCTTAAAAAAGTTGAAGGAAGCTAATATTACTCAAAGTATGTCAAGAGTTGGAAAATGTATCGATAACGGTTCTGCTAAAAGATTTTGGAGAATTATTAAAAGTGAGATGTATTATCTTAACAAATTTAATTCTTTCAATGAATTAAAAAAAGCAATTGAAACTCATATTGACTTCTACAATAACGAAAGATTTAATAATAAGGTACCAATGAAAGTACGTTTAGAAGCTCTAAATGGTACTGAAAATCCAGCACAATATCCTACCAATAATTCATTAAATTACGCAATGGTATAATAAAAGATGCTTTACCAAATGGAAAAGCATCTTTTATTTTGTTATTTCTTATTTCTTGTTGGTTTGTACATCCCACCCGGTGAATAATTATCTGCATATTTTTTAGATACTTTTTTCACTAATGAAACTACTTTTTTCTTTATAGCCATGTTTTTTCACCTCCATACTTACACCTGTAAAAAATAAAGTAAAACCAATTATCATGCTTAGTCGTGGTTCTATAGGATAAATTAATCCAATCACAGCCAGACATCCCCAAAAAATTAATTTACTTATTTTCACATTCCGTGCTTCATGATTTTCTTGCCACATAAATGCTTTAGCAGCAATAAGTATTGCCATAATTAGAAGATAGCTATTTTCAAAATCCGCAAAATAGAGCGTACCAAGATATAACAAAGTCGTTAAAAACATACAGCGATAAAAACTATCAGCATGATAACCGTCTACAAATGTCCGTAATCCAACTAATGCAATAATAAATATTATTGTTTCTAGTACCATATTTCTAAAAATGCCGATTGCTAACAACAAAAAAAATAAAATCATTTGAGTCAAAATGAGTTCAATACCAAATCTTACTTCATCAATTTCATCCTCAGTCACATTATCAACATCTAATAAAAATATGCTTATTTTTTCACAAAAACGTTTCATATCTATCCTCCATGTCCATTATACTATTAAATCTTCCTAAAAATATTTTCAATGTACTAACCGGTCCTATTTTGTTATTAAATACTTCTAAAAAAATTAAAACTTTGTGCCGGACAATAGCACAAAGCTTTAAAAAAAGAGATTAGATTATTAATTCAAACTTCTATCCAATAGACGTTTGTGAGAAATAGCTATAAATATTACTTGCGGCCATGTAGTAATATTATAACTTGGAGATTATGTATAGAAAGACAATACTTTTTATTTTATTATTATTACATCTCTCCCATAATCTATTATACTACACAACTTAACAGCTTGCGGTTTTATCCTTTTTTTCTACACTAACGGTCAATATTATGACATAAACGGCTTTTTAATTATCAACATTCAGTAAAATATCGCAATGCACCTTGTTATTTTCATAGAAATATTCCATTGTTCCATGATAGGTTTCTACAACCTCTTTAATGATTATTAATCCTTTTCCATGATCTCTTCCTTTTTTACTTTCATAATTAAGAGGTCTATTAGTCGAATTTATTATGCTGATCAAAAGCATATTGCCTTTACTAAAAATTTTGATTTCAACTATCTTCTCCGCTGTTTTTAAAGCAGCTTCAGTAGCATTATCTATCAGATTAAATAATAGAGAACATAATTTGTCTTGAGCAATATTAACATTGCGATCAATCACTGCATCTACAACATAATTAACTTCATCGTTATTGCGAATCTTCGCATTTAAACAAGCATCTACAAAAATATTTCCCGTACGTATCAATTTAACTGGAGCATTTAAATCTTCTTTAATTGCTTTTAAATATTGGTTAGCGACTGATTCTGTTTCGACTACTTCTTCTAGGACTTGTAAATGATTATTAATGTCATGCTTAAACTTATAAAGACGTTCTTGTTCTTTTTCTAATTCACTAATATGACGGCGAGTTGTAGCATATGAATAATTTGCTAACTCTAACTCCTTATTACGTAAATACATACGGGAAGAATTGATGATATAATTATTTACCAAAATCATTTGAACACCTGCTAAGATCAATATAAAAAAGATATAAATATCCCCCTGTTCAACTGATAATACGTTTAAAATCAGTACAATAATCACTTCAACAATATTGATCAAACAAAACGAATATAAAAATTTTTTAGGTAACTGATGTTCCACAAAATCACGTTTTTGAACCGCATATTTGCATATCAATGCTGATGATATATAGTTTCCTAAAGGAAAAACAACTCGCATACTCCCCCATACGATATCCAAATATGTATTGTCAAAAATTTCTAGCGCCACTGCAATCATAACTGAGCCGACAATAATTTGAATTGAATAATAAATTGTAGTGATAAACAAATTATTAAGCCTAAATCTCTTAACCAATACCCCACAATAAATAAAATCCAAACTAATACACATTAAATTACCAATTACATATAACCAGCCATTATGTGGTGAAGTATACGTAACAATATTCAAAACAAACGTATAACTTAATATAACCATAATATTTCTAAGCATGTTTTCTTTACGAATATATGGATAGGTTAATGAAATAACATAACTTAAAGCAACAACATATATCAATGTATATAAATACTCAATAAAAAAATTAATCATCACTCTTTGATCTCCTGCATTAAAAGATTAAATACATCTTTTTTTCTTCTTCTACTAATTTCTAGCGATTCATCAATACCTTTTAATTTTAAAATATATCCATTCATCGAAACAACCATATTAATATTGATTATCTGACTTTTATTTATTTGGACAAAATTATCTGGTAAATACTGATTAACTTCTTCAAGCGTCATATAAGGAATATAGAAATTATTATCATTAGTATAAAAATGTAAGTATCTTTTTACTGATTCGATATAAATAATATTTCTACTTCGAAAATGAAAAATCTCTCCCTTTTTCTTGATCCAGATATCATCATTTTGTTGTCTACGATTTATCGCTTTAAGCAAGGTTGGCGTTAACTTTGTTTCTAATTCTGATTTAAGTAAATATCCTGCTATATTAATATCAAACGCCTCCTGCATTTTATTTTCATAATTAGTTATATATATTATGATCGTATTTTGTTTCAATAATTTTTTTGCTACCTGTATTCCACTCATTGTTGGCATATCGATATCTAATAAAAGAATATCAAAGTTTTTACCACAATTAAAAAACTCTTCAACATCTTGAAAAAGTTCAACTGTATATGGTTCCTTAATTCTAGCCTCCTCTACATACCCTCTGATTCTAAGTAGCATTGACCGCTCATCATCTAGTATACCTATTTTCATCTTTACACCTCATTTATTTATTATACTTGATAAAACCTTTTTTGACTAATTAAAAAAGGCCCTTAGGCCTTATCCTGTTGCTTTTTTTCATAGTAATTTCTTACCAGCACTTGTGTTTTACGAATATGATTTTGAATTTTTTCTTTAGCTAAATCCTTATCACGAGCTAAAATTGCCTCATAAATTTCTCGATGCTCCTGTGCTGCTGAAATTAAACGATCCGGTTGACGAATTGAATGCCTTGAAGTTACATGAATATAATAATTAATATCTGTTAATAATTGCTCAAAATACTTTGATTGGGTACAACGATAAATAGCCTCATGAAAAGCAATATTAATTTCATTAAACTTCTCTTGATCACCTTTTTCAGCATAAAATTCCATTAAATCATACACTTCTTTTATCTTTTCAAGTTCCTCATCATTAATTCGCTCAATTGCTAATTGGATTGCTAGCCCTTCTAAAGCATAACGAATTTCCAACATATCATCGATATCACGATGAGAAAACCCTAGTACATAAACTCCTTTATTAGGAATACTTTTAACCAAACCTTCTAATTCCAACTGTTTTAGAGCCTCACGAATTGGAGTTCTAGAAATATTCAACTCTTTAGACAAAGCAACTTCATTTAATTTTTGTCCTTGAGTATATTCCTCATTTAAGATTTTATCACGCAAAACGGTGAAAATTTTATTTCCAAGCGACCCATGTCCGGTATTTTCTAATAAATTCTTTGTCATTGTTTAACCTAACTTTCTGATGATGGCTGCGGTGAACTCGTCTGTTGAAGCACTACCCCCAATATCAGGTGTTACAGTAGTTCCTTCTTCAACTACAGCTGCTAAAGCCTCACGCAATTTATTAGCATCATCTAATTTCCCTAATGCCTCTAACATTAATGCAAATGCTAATAATAATGCACTCGGATTAGCGATACCCTTACCAGCAATATCTGGTGCACTTCCATGAACAGCTTCATAAATTCTAAATTCATCACCAATATTCCCACTTGGTGCAAATCCTAGACCGCCAACTAATCCAGCACATAAATCAGAAACAATATCACCATATAAATTTGGTGCAACTAAAACATCAAAAGTTTCTGGACGAATTACTAATTGCATACACATGTTATCAACAATAACCTCTTGTGGCTCAATATCTGGATAATCTTTAGCCACATCTCTAAACGCTTCTAAAAATAATCCATCTGTATATTTCATAATATTCGCTTTATGAACTGCTGTCACTTTTTTACGTCTATTGTTCTTAGCATATTCAAAAGCATAACGACAAATCTTTTCACTCGCTTCACGAGTAATTAATTTAATTCCATTTGCCATATTTGGATTGATCATATACTCAATCCCTTTATATAAATCTTCGGTATTTTCACGAATCATAACCAGATCAATGTCTTCATAACGAGAATTGATTCCTTTAAATGATTTGATTGGACGAACATTAGCATAAGTTGCAAACTGTTGTCGCAAGGCAACATTGACACTTCTAAATCCCGTTCCAATCGGCGTTGCTGTCGGACCTTTTAAAGCCCATTTATATTCTTTAATAGCATCAACAAGTCCTGGTTCAAAAACTTCTTTCGTTGTAGCTGCATATTCAGCACCAGCCTGATATTCCACCCATTCAATGTCAAGCTTCATCGCTTTAGTGATATCAACGACACTCTTTGATATTTCTTTTCCAATTCCATCACCAGGGATTAAAACAGCTTTCATTAAAATTCACCTCCCAATTCTTTAATTGCATTTAATAAACCACCGTAATTAATCATTACTTTTTCACGAGGTGATAATGTTAATTCAGCCTCGATTGAATCATTAGTAGTTTCATTAATTACTTTTACTTTACCATTATGTTCAACAACATCTTTGATATTAACGATTTTATAACTATCTTGGTCATTGAAGAAATCTTGGTCTTTAGCTTCAATAACTAAAGGTAAAATACCATTATTAATTAAATTAGAACGATGAATTCTCGCAAATGATACTGCAAAGATTGCTTTAATCTTTAAATAGTTTGGTACTAAAGCCGCATGTTCGCGGGAACTTCCTTGACCATAATTATCACCACCAACGATGAATCCCCCATTATTAGCAATTGCACGATCATAGAATTCAGGATCTACTTTACTGAATGAAAATTTTGCTAAATGTGGCACATTTGAACGATATGGCAATAATTTGCTATCTGAAGGAACAATATGATCTGTCGAAATATTATCACCAACTTTTAAAACAACTTTTCCACTAATTTCATCTGTAATTTTTTCTCCACGTGGAACCGGTTTAATATTAGGTCCCATATATACTTCATTATTTTCGTCATATTCATCAATGAAGAAATTTCCATTTTTAATAAATGGAGTATTTGGCACCTCTTCTAAATACATATCATCTTCAAATTCTTCTGACATGTACCCTTTAATTGCGCTCAATGCCGCAATTTCCGGTGATACTAAGTATACGCTTGCATCATTTGTTCCTGAACGTCCCTTGAAATTACGATTAATCGTTCTTAATGAAATCCCTTTTGAGAGCGGTGCTTGACCCATTCCAATACATGGTCCACAACCACATTCAAGAATCCTTGCTCCAGCTTGAACCATATCAGCTAATGCTCCATTTTGTGAAAGCATCGCAAGAATTGAACTTGATCCTGGCGCAATAACTAAAGAAACATGATCCGCAACTTTGCGTCCTTTTAAAATCTTAGCTGCCTTCATCATGTCAGCAAAAGATGAGTTAGTACAACTTCCTATCACAACTTGATTTACTTTCATTCCTTCAAGTTCTTTTACTGGTACTACCGCATCTGGACTATGAGGCTTAGCAGTCATTGGCACTAATGCACTTAAATCAACATCTAATTCTTGATCATATGTAGCATCTTCATCAGCTTTCATTTCAATGTAATCATCTACTCGCCCTTGTTGTGCTAAATATTCTTTTGTTCTTTCATCGGTCGGGAAAACTGATGTAGTGGCTCCCAATTCAGCCCCCATATTACAAATCGTAGCACGATCAGTCAATGATAATGAAGCAACTCCATCTCCCGTATATTCAATAATCTTATTAACGCCACCCTTAACCGTTAATTGCTGAAGAATATATAAAATAATGTCTTTTGCACTTACCCATGGTGCTTTTTTTCCAGTCAAATTAACTTTAACAACACTAGGACATTGTAAGTAATATTTACCTGTTGCCATCGCTACTGCGACATCTAATCCCCCTGCCCCAATAGCAATCATACCCATTGCTCCACAAGTTGGTGTATGTGAATCTGATCCAACTAGAGTCTTTCCTGGTTTTGAGAAGTTTTCTAATTGTAATTGATGACAAACTCCATTACCTGGTTTTGAAAAAACAATCCCATGCTTTTTAGCCACACTGCGGATAAATTCATGATCATCCATATTTTCAAATCCTGTTTGTAACATGTTGTGATCAATATATGCCACTGCTTTCTCTACTGCAACATGTTTAATATTCATTGCTTCTAGTTGAAGATAAGCCATTGTCCCTGTTGAATCTTGTGTTAGTGTTTGATCAATTTGAATTCCAATTTGTTCTCCTGGAACAAGATTTCCATCTTTAAGTTTACTACTTAAAATTTTGTATGCTAAATTCATACCCATCACGATATACCCCCATTATTCTTATATTGCATACAATTATACAAAAAAACAATCTTGATTACAACCCTTTGGAACAAATTTTACCACAAGATGTACTAAAAATAAAACACTTTAATAAAAATCTATTATTTACTTGATTTAATCGAGTAATTTTTAATTACACTTTTTTAATAATAAATTTGTGAATTCCTAAAATAAAATATCTACTTTTCTTCTTAAAACAAAAGCCTTACTATAAATATCAATGAAAATATGTTAGAATACATTGGGTGATAAAATATGTTAATAGAATGTTCAAATATAACAAAATCATTTCAAGGGATTCCCTTATTAAAAGATATAACCTTTAAAATTGATGATCATGATAAAGTCGCAATTATCGGAGTTAATGGTGCTGGTAAAACTACTATTCTAAAAATTATTGCGGGCGAAGAAAACTATGATAGCGGTGACCTTTTTTGTAATAAAGAATTAACACTAGGTTATTTAAAACAACAGCATGACTTAGCGATGGATAAAACAGTTTACGATGTTGGCCTTGATGTTTTTGCACCATTGATCACAATTGAAAATCGACTACGTCAATTAGAGAATGAAATGACAACTGATCATAGTGAACGTATTTTAAATGAATATGATCGTCTAACTCAATCATTTCATGATAAAGATGGATATAGTTATCCCAGTAAATTAACCGGCGTTTTAAAGGGACTGGGCTTTAGCGAAGAAGAATTCAATTTAAAAGTTTCAATGCTATCTGGTGGTCAAAAAACACGTTTAGCTCTTGCTAAAATGCTGCTTCAAGAACCAAAGCTATTGTTACTTGACGAACCTACTAACCATTTAGATAATAGTGCTATTAATTTCTTAGAAGGATATTTAAAAAATTATCCTCATGCAATCATCACAGTCAGCCATGATCGTTACTTTATTGATCAAGTTTCTAATAAAATTGTAGAAGTCGAAAATGGAAAATCCAAAAGCTATAAATGTAAATATAACGAATATTCAATTTTAAAGAAAAAGCAAAGAGCTGTTGATTTAAAACATTATTTAAATCAACAAAAAGAAATTAAAAGAATTCAAGAGAGTATCGATACACTAAAATCATATAACCGTGAAAAACAAGTTAAACGAGCCGAATCTAAAGAAAAGCAGTTAGCTAAAATTGAACGTATTGACAAGCCTGAGAACTTGCCAGATACAATCACGATTAATTTTAAACCAAAACGTGAGTCCGGTTTTGATGTTTTAAAAATAGAGAACCTAGCTGTTAAATTTGATGAAATTTTATTTAAAAACATTGATATCGATATAAAAAAACAAGAGCGTATTGCTCTTGTCGGGGATAACGGTGTGGGTAAAACAACTCTTTTTAAAACTATCCTCGATCAGCTAAATGCTTATCAAGGTAAAATTAAATTTGGTAGTAAAGTAGACCTTGCTTACTATGATCAAGAACATAGCACACTAGCAATGGATAAAACTATTTTTAATGAAATTAGTGATAATTTTCCTAAGATGACTAATACTGAGATTCGCAACAGTCTTGCCTTATTTAACTTCAAAGGCGATGATGTTTTTAAAGAAATCTCTTTACTTTCTGGTGGTGAAAAAGGACGTGTTGTACTTACTGAAATATTATTAAAACAAGCAAATCTTTTAATTTTAGACGAACCAACCAACCACTTAGACATTGCTTCTAAAGAAGTTCTTGAAGATGCCTTAAACCAATTTGAAGGAACAATCTTCTTTATTAGCCATGACCGCTATTTCATTAATAAAGTAGCAACTCGTGTGATCGAATTAACGAGCACAAAAGCCATCAGTTACGATGGTAATTACGATACTTATTTAAATCATAAAAGCGTTGCTAAGCCGCTCAAAAAAGAAAATGTTGATTATCTTGATATGAAACAGCAAAATGCTCTTTATCGTAAACAGCAAAATAAAATAAAAAAGATAGAAACTAATATTTCTATACTAGAAACCAAGATCAACACTTTAACTGAACAGCTTCATAGTGAAGAAGTTCTAAATGATTATCAGAAATATAATCAGATCAATGATGAAATTTCCGAATTAGAAAATCAGTTAAATACTTTAATGGAAGAATGGGAAGCCCTGCAATAAGGGCTTTTTATATTCTTTTAACTCCAAGAATACAATAATTTTCATCTACACCTGAGCCTTCACAATCAACATACTCAACTTTTACTACACAACTGATATTTGTTTTTCCTAGTTTTCGTAAAGAAACACAATCCCCCTGCTCAATTCCCTCTTCTTTACAAACAACTAAATGGTTAATCACACCGTTACAGATTTTATCAAAATATTGGCTGTCAACCTGTAAACTACACATACTAAAACTCCTTTCAAATCTTTAAATATTGTTTATAGTGATCAGATCCATCAATTTCTTCAATTCGTATCTCAATCGTTTTTTCTAAATCCTCTACAATTGTTTTTTCATTAACCAGATTTTTTTGACTAATCCAAGACTGATATAGTGGATGAATTATAAATCTTAATGTTAAAGCAATTGATAACAATCCGAAATCTATTGATACACCTAATATTAATGGTTTAAGTAACATTCAACCATACCTCCTAGTATTGCCATTCACTCATGCTTTGATACTATCTAAATCACAATAACTAACACATATATATGCTCTAAATAATTTATTATGTCAGTTAAATAAAACATTACTACTATACTTAACCATATATTGCATTACTTTTTTGTCTAATCTAGTGGAAATAAAAATACTTTAATTCTTCAATCCAAATATTTAAATAAAAAAAGAGCAAAATAATTAAATATCCTGCTCTTTTCTATTAACCGTTTAGTAATTTTATTTAATCGATTTCTTTACCAGATCCAGCTCTTTGCTAATTTCCAATAATTCCTTAATTGCAATTTCTAGATTTTGTCTTGGGTGCTCTTCTAAGGACTTCTTAGTCGTACTAATTCTCTCGGCTATGTTTTCTAAACTTTCCATGTTAATTCTCCCTTTTTCTTTATTCTACCATTTTACTATACTCTATCATGCCATATTTTTGCAGACCATATCAGACTATGATAAATTAAAAAAATGTCCAATTTAAGCTACATTAATTTAAATTAATAATAACTTTCTTGCTCTCCATGATAATATACTTTTGATAAAGAAATATACAAAAATCTCTTACGATTACAATTATAACAAATTCATCACATTAGTCCAAGATAAAAAAATTTTTCTCTAGTTTATAAAATAAAGCAATTATTAGAATAAAATGCATATTTTTCATTTTTAAAGGTTATATTTAGCTAATATGTATTACCCTTACACTTAGTAAATCTTTGATTTTACCATCCCTCTTTAGTGCTTTTTTCATATTTTGGAAAACGGTTCCATTTACATTACTTTAAGGTATAATAAAGCCGTAAAAACAAGGAGGAAATAAAATGTTACACAAAAAACTAAAACCATTCCCAAGTGATTTTTT
>NZ_JAHPYJ010000027.1:0-49793 GCF_019041935.1 Erysipelatoclostridium sp. MSK.7.34 | reverse complement strand
CAACATAGGCTTATAGCCTCAGAGAAAACCACGTCTTTTAGGCGTGGTTTTTATTTAGTTCTTTTTTATAAATAATTTCAATAATTGTTGCTCGTGACGTAAGGTCATGAACTATAATGTTTATAGAGGTGATGATATGAATGAGGACTACTTAACAATTGGAGAATTAGCACAAAAGATGGATGTAACAGTTCGTACACTACAATATTATGATCGTGAGGGGTTGTTGAAACCAGCAGCAATTAGCAAAGGGGGAAGACGGCTCTATTCAACTAAAGATATTGTTAAATTGCATCAAATTTTATCATTTAAATATCTTGGTTTTTCACTTGTAGAAATTAAAACTAAATTATTTAATCTCGACACACCACAGGAAGTTGCAGCGATTTTAAATCAACAAAAAAGTGTGATTCAAGAACAAATTGCTAACTTATCAGAAGCTTTAGAAGCAACGATTGCCTTATCTCGAGAAGTTCAAGAAATGAATACGGTAGATTTTAAAAAATATGCTGAAATAATAGAGTTACTTCGTTTGGGAAATAAAGAATATTGGGTGTGGAAACATTTTGATAATACAATTACAGATCATATTAAAGAACGATTTGGTGATGATCCAGAGGCCGGGTTAAGAATATTTAGCACTTATCAAGAAGTCTTAGATAAGCTGTATGTGTTAAAGAAACGGGGGGTAAGTCCTGATAGTCCAGAATGCTTTATGATTGCCAAACAGTGGTGGGAAATGATTTTAGAATTTACTGGAGGTAATTTAGAACTGTTGCCAGAGTTACAAAAATTTAATGATAAAAAGAACGATTGGAATAATGATCTGGCAGTTAAACAAAAAGAAGTAGATAATTATCTAACTGCGGCTCTAGAATATTATTTTAAGAGGATCCAAAAGGAGCAAGAGTAATATGGATATTGCATTGCAGATTAATAATCTTAGTAAGGCTTATGGTAAACATCAGGTTTTAGAAAATATTAGTTTTACTGTTGTTAAAGGGGAAATATTTGCTTTACTTGGCACAAACGGTGCGGGGAAAACAACGACATTAGAATGTTTAGAGGGGATTCGACGATACGATACAGGTAAAATTTTAATAAATGGTAAGCTGGGGGTTCAACTGCAATCATCATCATTACCAGCGGATATTACCGCTAAAGAAGCAATCATGTTATTTGCAAAATGGCAAGATCTTGAGGTGACTGACGATTATTTTATTTATTTAGGAATTAAAGCTTTTCTAAAAAAGCAATATCACCAGTTATCGACAGGACAAAAGCGTCGTTTACATCTTGCAATTGCGCTATTAGGACACCCCGATATTATTGTACTTGATGAGCCAACTGCTGGACTTGATGTTGAGGGACGTAACAGTATCCACCAGGAAATTAAACGACTAAAAACCCAAGGTAAAACAATTTTATTAGCGAGTCATGATATGACCGAGGTTGAAGAGTTGTGTGATCGAATCGGAGTATTAAATCATGGGAAAATTGTTTTTATTGGGGCTCCTGATCAATTGCATCAAACAATGCAAAGTAAATTTAAATTAAAGGTTCGTTTTTCAAAGGTGCCCCGATTAAATGAGCAGTTTGAAATAGTTTCTCAGGAACAGGAGTATTATATCTTTGAGACTACAAACTTAGAGATAACATTAAAAGCAATTATTCAATTAACCGAGGAACAAAGTATTAAAATTATGGAAATAAATACTGTTCAGCCAAAGCTGGAAGAAAGATTTTTAAAAGAGGTGCAATCATGAGGGCTTTCATCTATCAAATTGGATTAAACTGGAAATTAAATCTTCGCAGTAAAGAATTATTAGTTCATTATTATGTGGTTCCCTTAGTCTTTTATTTGTTTATTGGGGGGGTTTTTATATCGATTTTGCCCGATGCTGATAAAACGATAATTCAAGTAATGAGTGTTTTTGCTATTACCATGGGTGGAGTCTTAGGTTCTCCATATCCGTTAGTGGAATTTTATCATAGTGACATAAAAAAGGCTTATCAGGTAGGAAAGATTCCTTTATGGACGATTGCCGCAAGTAATTTTATTTCTGGGATTATGCATTTATTTGTGATGAGTTTGATAATTTTAATAAGTGCCCCGATTATTTTTAAAGCACAAATACCTGAAAATATTTTTATATATTTATTGGGGGTAATTTTATTTATCATAGTTAGTTTGAGTATTGGAATGGTTTTTGGTGTATTTTTCAAAAGTGCAGCGAAAATGGGAATGGCAACGCAACTAGTTTTTTTACCGTCGATCATGTTATCAGGAATAATGTTCCCTGTAGCAATGCTCCCTAACGTATTACAGGTGATAGGCAGAATTTTACCGGCCACATGGGGATTTGAATTAATGTGTACAAATGATTTTTTGTGGCTTAATGTGGCTGTTCAGTTAATAATTTTTATGATAATGCTAATTGTAGCAAGTTTCAAGATCAAGCAGATAAGAAAAGAAGATTAAAAAAGCCTAAATTAGTACAAGCTGATTTAGTGCTTTTTATTGTTTAAACTGTTGATCAATCACATTGTTAAAACTATTGGTAATGAAGTCTTTAGTTAATCCTTTTGAATAACGATTATGACTTTTTTCTAATTTTTCATTATATTTATCTATAGGCACCAATTTAAAATTTTCAAATTTTTGATCATAATAGTTGATGACTGGGAGAGAATTAATATTTTTAATTATGGTAGAATTATTATTCTTTTCAAAAGTTATTTGCAGGATCATTGAAACATTATATGCATTGGCAAATTCTGGTGTTGCTCTAGTTACCTGATTATCAGCTGAAATAAATGATCCTAATGAATATACAACAAGTGTTTTATGGTTGGTAGTTTCTAACCATTCAATTGGCTGAATATAATGTGAATGATGACCGATAATGACATCAACCCCTAATTCGTTTAGATAATTAGCTAATTCTTTTTGTTCACTATTGACAGCATATGTAAACTCATTGCCCCAATGAACACTAACGATAACTATATCACTAAGCTGTTTTGCTTGTGCAACTTCTTGTTTTATGATTTCTTTATTAGCGTTATCGAGTTTCATAGTGTCAAGGTTGCGATAATAACCAATCAGTTCTCTGTTTTGATTATCAGGCTTATTAGTTTTATAAGTGTAGCCAAGAAAACTGAAGGTTATATCATTTATGGTTTTTGTAGGGATTTGTGTTTGGACTTCTTTTGATTCATAGATTCCGGTTGTTAGAATCTGGTGTTTTTTAAAGAAGCTTAATGTATTGATACGTCCTTGAGGACCCGCGTCGTTAGCATGATTATTAGCAAGATTAACAGCATCGACACCCATAGCGATAACTTGATTCCCAATTTCCTCAGGAGCATTAAAACTATAACCAGTTCCGGATACTCCTAATTCTTTGCCGCCGATAGGGACTTCCATATTGGCTAATGTTAGATCGTCATTTAAAAAATATGGTTTTACTAAGTCATAATAGCCTTTATCATTGTAACTTGTTCCAATCCAATCATAGTATGGCTGTTCATATAATAAATCGCCGATAAAAGATGCATTAACTATTCTTGGCCTTTTAGTAGAAGTGGATTTGTTTGGTGATTTGATTGATGTTTCTTTTCTATTGATAAATAAATACGTCCCCGTTACGAGGGATAAAAGCAGGAGAAAATTAAGAAATATTTTAATTGGACGTTTTAGTTTTAATTTTTTCTTTGACATTTTTATCACCCTTTATATTGTAACATGATCAATCATGCTAATTGTCTTAAATAAGCTGAAAAATCTTTGCATATTCTTAAGATAAATTATAGAAGATTTGGTAGTTAGATTTATTTAGTTTAGTAGAATGTATGCAAGGACATTGAGGAGGAATGAAAGATGACTAATGAGATTAAGCTGGAAGTTACCTGTGTTCATTGCTTAGGGGTTGGGGAAAAACAGTTATATCCAATAATTAATAGACAAGATTTAGAGGCAAAACAGAATATTTTTGAAGAAGATTTGTTTTTATATCGTTGTCCGCATTGTGGACATTATCAAAGGATTTCGTATGAATGTATGTATTATGATGAGAAATTAAAATATGCGGTGGTGTTGAGCCATGATGGACACCGTTTTTTAAAGAAAGTGAAAATAGATTTAACCGCTTATCAACTTCGTTTTGTAAAAAGTGTAAGTGAATTAAAAGAAAAAATCGTTATTAAAGAAAATGGTTTAGATGATCGAATTGTTGAGATAATGAAACATAATATTCAAACTACTTTAAGGAGCAAAGCGTCTTATCAATTGGTATTAAGAGATGGACAAGGACTAGAGTTTGTTTTATTATATCCAGATAATGAAGTTATTAAGATATTTATGTTTAATAAGCAAGATTATTTGACTTTAACAAAGAAGTATAATCGTTGTTTGGCTAATGATTATATGGTAGATAGGCTCTTTGCTTCTAGAACGGTTTTACGTCTAAATAAGTTCAATAATTTGAAACTAAATTGTCATTAGAATAAATAGATGATATTGGTAAAATACTTGATAAAATCAGGACTTTTATATTGAATCGACTTGTGAAATAATTAATTATTAATCAGATAATTAATTATCTATAAAATTTATGAAAAAGGGTTGACTTCGACAAAATTACGGGCTATTATATTCAGTAACATAACTTAAATACTTTGATAGGAACTAGTAAATAAATTTATCGAGCATAGAGAGATTCTGGGTGGTGAAAAGAATTGTTGATGATTTGTTGAACTCATCCTTGAGTGGAGCGCTGAATCAAGTAGGTGGCTACGGAGTGCAACCGTTATCTAGCAAAAGTATGAACTATATATAATAGCGTACTTGGTGAGATTAATATCGTGAGGTATTAATAAATTGAGGTGGAACCACGGGGTTACTATACTCTCGTCCTCAAAATGACATAGTCTGTCATTTTGAGTGCGAGAGTTTTTTTATAAGTATTTATTATGCAAAAGGGAGGAAGAAAAAATGATGAATTATCAAAAGTATAAGAGATTTGAACCAATCAACTTTAAAGAACGTACTTGGCCGGATAAACAAATTGAAAAAGCGCCTACTTGGGTCTCTGTAGATTTACGTGATGGCAATCAGGCGTTGATTACCCCTATGAAAATCGAAGAAAAAGTCGAAATGTTTCAACTTTTAGTTGATATGGGGTTTAAAGAAATAGAAGTTGGTTTTCCTTCTTCTAGTCAAATTGAATATGATTTTTTAAGAATTTTGATTGATGAAAATTTAATTCCTGATGATGTGACTGTTCAAGTTCTAACTCAAGCACGTGAACATTTAATTAGAAAGACTTTTGAATCATTAAAAGGATTAAAGAGAGCAATCGTTCATGTTTATAATTCAACTTCAGTATTACAACGTGATGTCGTCTTTAATCGAAGTAAAGAAGAAATTAAACAGATTGCAGTCGATGGTGTTAAATTAGTCAAAGAATTAAGTAGAGAATTTGATGGGGAAGTAATTCTTGAATATTCACCAGAAAGTTTTACTGGAACTGAACTGGAATATGCCTTAGAAGTTTGTGAAGCGGTGATGGATGAATGGGGCGCTACTAAAGATAATAAAGTAATTATCAATTTACCGTCAACAGTAGAAATGGCAACACCTAATGTGTATGCTGATCAAATTGAATGGATGTGTACTCACTTTAGTGATCGTGATCGTGTCATTGTATCGTTGCATACTCACAATGATCGTGGTTGTGGTGTAGCGGCTACTGAATTAGGAATTATGGCAGGAGCTGATCGTGTTGAAGGAACACTATTTGGTAATGGTGAAAGAACAGGAAATCTTGATATTGTCGTAGTAGCCTTAAATATGTTTACCCAAGGAATTGATCCAAAACTAGATATGAGCAATATCAATAATATAAAACATGTTTATGAAAAAGTAACGAAAATGGAAATCCCACCTCGTCAACCATATGTAGGAAAGTTAGTGTTTACCGCATTTTCAGGTAGTCACCAAGATGCAATTAATAAAGGAACTCATGCAATGCATGAACGTGACAGTCAAATTTGGGAAGTACCTTATTTGCCGATTGATCCTAGTGATCTAGGCCGCCAATATGAACCGATTGTGCGTATTAATTCACAATCTGGTAAAGGTGGTGTAGCATATGTAATGGAAAGTATGTATGGTTTCCATTTACCAAAAGGATTACAAGTAGATTTTGCTAAAGTAATTCAAGATATAAGTGAAGAAGAAGGAGAAGTTTCTCCAGAAAGAGTCTACGATACATTCATTGAAGAATATGTAGATATTGATGAACCTTATCGCTTTATTAAACAAAAGCTGATTGATATAAGTGAAGATGATAGTGAGTTTGAACGTCGTGCTGAGATTACGATTGAGGCGCATGGTGAAGTTACAACTTTAACAGGATATGGTAATGGACCAATCGATGCTGTTAAAAATGCTTTAAACTCACTTCCAGAAATGCATTCACACTTATTAGATTATAGTGAACATGCATTAACTTCAGGATCAAGCTCAAAAGCAGCGGCTTATGTTTATTTAAGAGCTAAGGGAAGTGCTAGACAAGAATACGGAGTGGGGATTCATCCAAATATTACAACTGCAACTGTAAAAGCGATAATATCTGGAATGAATCGTCTGTATAAGACGCTAAAATAAGTGGAAAGGAGCCGAACATGAATCGTTTAGTATTATCGTTATTAGTGGAAAATAACCCAGGTGTATTAAGCAGAGTGGCTGGTTTATTTAGTCGTCGTGGTTATGGAATTGAAAGTTTAAGCGTTGGCAAGACCAATGAACCTAATGTTTCACGCATGACGGTTGTGGCTGTTGGTGATGAATTGATTTTAAATCAAATTGAAAAACAGTTAGGTAAACTAGTCGAAGTAATTGAAATTTTCCCATTGAAACCGGAAGAATCGGTATACCGGGAATTAGTTTTAGTTAAAGTTGAGGCTGATGAAAAACAACGTTCGTCACTTGTTTCCATTGCCGATATCTTTAGAGCACGGATTATTGATGTTGCACCAGCATCATTAGTAATCGAGGTAACAGGAGATCAGTCAAAGATTGATGGACTGCTTGCCATGTTAGAAGGTTTCAATGTTGTTGAGATGGTTAGAACCGGATTATCTGGTATCAAACGTGGTCTTGGCGAAATTGATATAGAAAGTCATAACAAATAGAAATAGGGGGATTAGAAAAAATGGCTAAAATTTTTTATGAATCAGATTGTGATTTATCTTTATTAGACGGTAAAACTGTTGCCGTGATCGGGTATGGTTCTCAAGGACATGCTCATGCATTAAATATGAAAGAATCAGGAGTAAACGTAATTATCGGTTTATATGAAGGTTCTAAATCTTGGAAAAAAGCTGAAGAACAAGGTTTTGAAGTTTATACTTCTGCTGAAGCAGCTAAAAAAGCTGACATCATCATGATTTTGATCAATGATGAATTACAAGCTAAATTATACAAAGAATCAATTGAACCAAACTTAGAAGAAGGAAATATGTTAATGTTTGCTCATGGTTTCAATATTCATTTTGGACAAATCGTACCACCTAAGAATGTTGATGTAACTATGGTTGCACCAAAAGGACCTGGACATACAGTACGTAGTGAGTACCAAGTTGGTAAAGGTGTACCTTGCTTAGTCGCTGTTGAACAAGATGCTACTGGTCGTGCTCAAGATGTTGCTTTAGCATATGCTTTAGCTATCGGTGGAGCAAGAGCTGGAGTTCTTGAAACTGATTTTAGAACAGAAACAGAAACTGATTTATTTGGTGAACAAGCAGTATTATGTGGTGGAGTTTGTGCTTTAATGCAAGCTGGTTTTGAAACATTAGTTGAAGCTGGGTATGATCCAAGAAATGCTTATTTCGAATGTATCCATGAAATGAAATTAATCGTTGATTTAATTTACCAATCAGGTTTTGCAGGAATGAGATATTCAATTTCAAATACTGCTGAATATGGTGATTATATTACAGGACCAAAAATTATCACAGAAGATACTAAAAAAGCAATGAAAAAGGTATTACAAGATATTCAAGATGGTACATTTGCTAAAGACTTCTTATTAGATATGTCTGAAGCTGGTGGACAAGCTCATTTCAAAGCAATGAGAAAATTAGCAAGCGAACATATTTCTGAAAAAACTGGGGAAGATGTAAGAAAATTATACGCGTGGTCTGATGAAGATAAATTAATCAATAACTAATTTATTATAACAACACACTTTTGTGTGTTGTAATTAAGGAGTAATTTCTTACTCCCTAATTACAACCTACAAAGGTAAAGATAAGGGGGAATATAAAAGTGGCAATGACAATGACACAAAAAATATTAGCAAAACATGCAGGATTAGACGCAGTTGTGGCGGGGCAGCTAATCGAAGCAAAACTTGATGTTGTAATGGCTAACGACATCACAGGACCGATGGCATTACCAATTTTTCATCAAATGGCTGACAAAGTCTTTGATAAAGATAAGGTGATTTTAGTTCCTGATCATTTTACACCAAATAAAGATATTAAGTCGGCTGAAAACTCTAAAGCAATTTTAGATTTTTCAAATGATCAATGTTTAACTCATCATATGGAACAAGGTAAATGTGGGGTTGAACATGCAATTTTACCAGAAAAAGGAATTGTTGTCGCTGGTGAATGTATCATTGGGGCTGATTCACATACATGTACTTATGGCGCTTTAGGAGCTTTTTCAACTGGTGTTGGAACTACTGATATTGCAACAGGAATGGCAACTGGTGAATTATGGTTTAAAGTGCCTAGTGCAATCAAATTTGTCTTAACCGGAAAGCCTAGTCAATTTGTTAGTGGTAAAGATATTATTTTGGATATTATTACTCGTATTGGAGTTGATGGGGCCCGTTATAAAAGTATGGAATTTGTTGGTGAAGGAATTCAACACTTAACAATGGATGATCGTTTTACGATTTGTAATATGGCAATTGAAGCTGGGGCTAAAAACGGGATTTTTCCTGTTGATGAGCAAACGATTGCTTATATGGAAAAACACTCAGTGAAAGAATATACTGTCTATGAAGCTGATGAGGATGCTGAATATGATGAAGTGATTGAAATAGATTTAGGTAAAGTTAGACCAACAGTAGCTTTCCCACATTTACCAGGGAATGGGCATACGATTGATGAAATTGAAGCAATGGATAAGATTATGATCGATCAAGTCGTAATTGGTTCATGTACGAATGGGCGTTTGTCTGATTTACGTAAAGCGGCAGCAATCCTTAAGGGAAAACAAGTAGCTAAAAATGTTCGTGTAATGGTTGTTCCAGCGACTCAGAAAATCTTTGTTCAATGTATTCATGAAGGTTTAGCAGAAATTTTTGTTGAAGCTGGATGTGCATTTAATACCCCAAGCTGTGGACCTTGTATGGGTGGACATATGGGAGTTATGGCTAAAGGTGAAAAGTGTGTTTCTACAACTAACCGCAATTTTGTTGGTCGAATGGGCGACACAGAAGCGTTAATTTACTTAGCTTCTCCAGAAGTAGCAGCCGCAAGTGCAATTGCGGGATATATTGCAAATCCTGAAAAAGTAGGTGAAGAATAATGAAAATATATAAATATGGTGATAATGTTGATACGGATGTAATTATTCCAGCACGTTATTTAAATTCATTTGATGCTAAAGAATTAGCTAGTCATGCGATGGTGGATATTGATCCTGATTTTGCTAAAACGGTTGAATCGGGTGATATTATTGTTGCTGGAAAAAATTTTGGTTGCGGTTCTTCAAGAGAACATGCTCCGCTATGTTTAAAAACAGCAGGAACTAAATGCGTCATTGCAGAAAGTTTTGCTCGTATTTTCTATCGTAATTCAATTAATATTGGATTTCCAATCATGGAATGTCCAGAAGCAGTAGCAGGAATTAATCAAGGTGATGAAGTTACAGTAGATTTTACCACTGGTTTAATTACTAATATTACAAAAGGTGAAACTTATCAAAGTCAACCTTTCCCAGAGTTCTTACAAAAGATGATTGAATTAGATGGTTTAGTCAACTATGTTAATAGTAAAAAGGGGTAAGGATAATGGAAAAAAATATTGCTGTAATAAAAGGTGATGGAATCGGACCGGAAATTGTAACTGAAGCGATGAAAGTTTTAGATGCTATCGCTGATAAATATAATCATAAATTTAATTATACTCAAATTTTAATGGGTGGTGCTTCAATCGATGTTCATGGCGTTCCTCTAACTGATGAGGCGTTGGCGATTGCTAAAAATAGTGATAGTGTTTTACTTGGGTCAATTGGTGGTGATACCACAACATCACCTTGGTATAAATTAGAACCTAATCTTCGTCCTGAAGCGGGGTTATTGAAAATTCGTAAAGAGTTAGGATTGTTTGCTAATTTAAGACCGGCGGTCTTATATGATGAATTAAAGGGTGCTTGTCCTTTGAAGGAAGAATTAACTGAGGGTGGGTTTGACATGATGATCATGCGTGAACTTACCGGCGGGTTATATTTTGGTGAACGTTCAACGAAAGAAGAAAATGGTGAATTAGTGGCTCGAGATGCAATGAGTTATAGTGAGACTGAAATTAGAAGAATTGCTAAAAGAGCGTTTGATATTGCTATGAAACGTAATAAAAAAGTCACGAGTGTTGATAAAGCTAATGTTATTGATACTTCAAGATTATGGCGTAAAGTTGTAAGTGAAGTTGCAAAAGATTATCCTGAAGTTGTGCTGGAGCATATGTTAGTTGATAACTGTGCAATGCAACTGGTAAAGGATCCAAAACAATTTGATGTTATTTTGACGGAGAATATGTTTGGGGATATTCTAAGTGATGAGGCTAGTATGGTAACAGGTTCGATTGGGATGCTGGCAAGTGCATCACTACGTGTTGATAAATTTGGAATGTACGAACCAAGTCATGGTAGTGCGCCTGATATTGCTGGTAAAAATATTGCTAATCCAATTGCTACTATTTTATCAGCTGCAATGATGCTTCGTTATTCGTTTGATCTAGATGATGAAGCGAAAGTGATTGAAAATGCAATTGAAAAAGTATTACAACAAGGATATCGAACAAGTGATATCATGTCAGATAATAAAACTTTAGTAGGAACTAAAGAAATGGGTGACTTAATTGTTGCAAATTTATAAGGGGGATAGAAAATGAAAAGTGATAATGTAAAAAAAGGGATGCAGCAGGCACCACATCGATCATTATTTAATGCTTTAGGTTTAACTGAAGAAGAGATGGATAAACCGTTAATTGGAATTGTTAGTTCATATAATGAAATTGTCCCTGGACATATGAATCTTGATAAAATCGTTGAAGCAGTAAAAATGGGAGTAGCCCTAGCGGGTGGAGTACCTAGAGAATTCCCGGCTATTGCGGTATGTGATGGAATTGCTATGGGACATATTGGAATGAAGTATTCGTTAGTAACTAGAGATTTAATTGCTGATAGTACTGAAGCAATGGCTTTAGCTCATCAATTTGATGCTTTAGTTATGGTACCCAACTGCGATAAAAATGTACCAGGATTATTGATGGCGGCTGCAAGGATCAATATACCAACTATCTTTGTTTCTGGGGGACCAATGTTAGCTGGACGCGTACATGGTAAAAAAACTAGTTTATCATCAATGTTTGAAGCGGTAGGAAGCTATAGTGCAGGTAAAATTGATGAGGAAGAAGTTCGTTATTATGAAAATCATGCTTGTCCAACATGTGGTTCATGTTCTGGGATGTATACGGCTAATTCAATGAACTGTCTGACTGAAGTGTTAGGAATGGGGCTTCGTGGGAATGGGACTATTCCTGCTGTCTATTCTGAAAGAATTAAATTAGCTAAACATGCGGGAATGCAAATTATGGAATTGTTAAAGAAAGACATTCGTCCTCGTGATATTATCACTAAAGAATCAATGATGAATGCTTTAACGATGGATATGGCGTTGGGATGTTCAACTAATTCAATGTTACATTTGCCAGCTATTGCTCATGAAATTGGTTTTGATTTCAATATAAAGTTTGCTAATGAAATAAGTGAAAAAACACCTAATCTTTGCCATTTGGCGCCAGCTGGACCTACTTATATGGAAGACTTGAACGAAGCAGGCGGTATTTATGCAGTAATGAAAGAAATCAGTAAATTAAATTTATTGAATCTTGATTGTATGACTGTTACTGGTAAAACAGTAGGTGAAAATATTAAAGATGCAGTTAACTTTGATCCTGAAGTAATTCGAACAATTGAAAATCCATATAGTAAAACAGGCGGATTAGCTGTTTTATCGGGAAATTTAGCGCCTGATGGTAGTGTAGTAAAACGCTCAGCAGTTGTGCCGGAAATGATGGAACATAGTGGTCCTGCAAGGGTCTTTGATTGTGAAGAAGATGCGATTGAAGCAATTAAAGGTGGTAAGATCGTAGCGGGAGACGTTGTTGTGATTCGTTACGAAGGACCTAAGGGTGGGCCTGGAATGCGCGAAATGTTGAATCCAACCTCTGCAATTGCCGGAATGGGCTTAGGATCAACAGTAGCCTTAATTACTGATGGTCGATTCTCAGGGGCATCTCGTGGAGCTTCGATTGGACATGTTTCACCTGAAGCGGCAGTAGGTGGACCGATTGCTTTAGTTGAAGAAGGCGATATTATAGAAATTAATATTCCTGAATATAAAATCAATTTAAAAATTTCTGATGAAGAAATGGCAAAACGTAAAGCTAAATGGCAGCCAAGAGAACCAAAAGTAACGACTGGTTACCTAGCGAGATATGCGGCAATGGTAACTTCAGGTGATCGTGGTGCTATTTTAGAAGTACAAAAAAATAAGTAGAGGGAGGTATTTAAATGTTATTAACAGGTTCCCAAATTGTTGCTGAATGTTTAATTGAACAAGGTGTTGATACAGTGTTTGGTTATCCAGGTGGAACAATTCTAAATATTTATGATGCTTTATACCAATATCAAGATAAGATTCATCATATCTTAACATCTCACGAACAAGGTGCGGCCCATGCTGCTGACGGCTATGCGCGCTCAACAGGAAAGGTTGGAGTGTGTATGGCGACTTCTGGGCCGGGAGCTACGAATCTGGTTACAGGGATTGCTACGGCTTACATGGATTCAACGCCATTAGTTGCAATTACTGCTAATGTTGCAGTATCGCTGCTTGGGCGTGACAGCTTCCAAGAAATTGATATCGCTGGAGTTACTATGCCAATTACTAAACATAATTTTATTGTTAAAGATATTAAAGATTTGGCACCAACGATCCGTAAAGCCTTTCATATTGCGAGCGAAGGTCGTCCTGGGCCGGTATTAGTGGATATAACTAAGGATGTTACAGCGGCTAAATTTGATTTTGAGTCAATTGTTCCAGAAGTGATCGAACCACGTAAATATACTTATGGTGCTCAAGAATTAGATCAAGCTATCAAGATGATTGAAGCAAGTGAAAAACCATTTATTTTTGTTGGTGGTGGGGCAATCGCTAGTGATGCGGCTAGCGAATTGAAAGAATTTGCTGAAAAAATTGATGCTCCTGTTACGGATTCTTTAATGGGTAAAGGCGCATATGATAATACCCGTCCTCGTTATACTGGAATGTTAGGGATGCATGGAACAAAAGCCTCAAATTTTGGGGTTAGTCAATGTGATTTATTGATTGTTGTAGGGGCCCGGTTCTCTGATCGAGTTACTGGAGATACAAATCGTTTTGCTAAAGATGCAAAGATTATCCATATTGATGTTGATGCTGCTGAAATTAATAAAAATGTTGTTGTTGATTTAGGGATCGTTGGTGATGCTAAAAATGTACTTAAAGAACTTAATGAAAAATTAACACGTCAAAATCATCCTCAATGGTTAAAAGAAATTCGTGATTTAAAAGAACGTTATCCTTTAAGTTATGATGATGAAGGTTTAACAGGTCCTTATGTAATTGAACAAATTGATTATCTCACTAATAGTGAAGCAATAATTTGTACTGATGTTGGACAACATCAAATGTGGGCGGCTCAATACTTTAATTATCGTCGCCCTCGTCAATTTATTTCTTCAGGTGGTGCTGGAACCATGGGATTTGGTTTAGGAGCAGCAATGGGAGCAAAATTAGCTAATCCCCACCAAACTGTCTTTAATATTGCTGGAGACGGATGTTTTAGAATGAATTTAAATGAATTAGCAACTCTAAGCCGTTATAATATTCCAGTAATTCAAGTCGTTATGAATAATCAAGTTTTAGGAATGGTTCGTCAATGGCAAACATTGTTCTATGGACAACGTTATTCCAACACAATTCTCGAAGATAAAGTTGATTTTTGTAAAGTTGCTGAAGGTTTAGGTTGTAAAGCAATTAAAGTTACAACTAAAGAAGAAGTTGCTTCAGCAATCAAAATTGCAATGGAGCATGACGGTCCTGTAGTGATTGAATGTATGATTGGTAAAGATGATAAAGTATTCCCGATGGTTGCTCCAGGTGGTGCAATTGCGGAAGCTTTTGACGATACTGATTTAAAGAATAAACAATAGGTAGTAATTTTTAATTACTATCTTTTTGTTTTTTAAAAGTATTTATTATAATATGCATTGAAAATCTAAATATCAAGTGTAATAATTGAAATATAGGATAAGGTTATAAGGGGGCAAGACAATGCAAAACGTATACAAATGTGTCTATGATTATGATGATCAGCAAATTGACAGGTTAACAAAAAACGGTAGTAGTATTCTTGGATTATTCAAGGTGATTGTGGAGAATGAGCGTTTTGTATTAATGCCGGTTAATCATCTAAATGCTAAAGATAGGAGCGTTTATTTTAATGAGATTGAAAAAGTAAAGATGACTTTATCCACAGGTGCAGCAACACGAATCACTATTAATCGTGCGACAATTTATCAAATTGATTTAAATATTTATTTTCATGATGGTTCATTATTTACTTTAGAATTTAGAAGTTTTCGAGGGGTTGTATCATTGATAAAGAAATTTGCAGAATTACATATCTATGTATATGATCCGATGAATTTATTGGAGATTATTTCAATGGATGATCGTTGGGCGATTGAAAAATATTTTGCAATTAACCTTGAGAAAATTAAAAAACAATTTCAAGTTGAAGAAATGCGAAAAAAAGATCGCTATGTTAAAGCGTAATGAGGAAAAGGGGGAATATAAATGAATGTAGTGTTAACGGGTGATAATACAAATATTACACCATACATAGTAATTATGGTAATTGCTATCGTTGTTATCGCAGGAGTATTGATTTATCGCAAAAAGAAACAAAAATAAAAAAAGAAACCGCTAGCGATAAGCGGTTTCTAAAGCTTTTTTCAAGACTTTAGGATCTTTATTATATGGTGTGACCTTACAGATTGGTTTATTGATTCCTAGTAATGTATAAACTGCAATTCTTGCGGCTCTTACAGAATATTCTTCGGTAAAGACCATATCCTCAGGGATTTCTACAAATTGAGAAATCATCGCAAAGTTAGTAGATCCTTTGGGAACAACATGAGGTCGATCGCTCATTTTTCGAGGCTGGAACTGGGCATCTACATATGGCATCATACATGGAATGACATTGATGATGTCTTTTTTAATTTCCTCTTTACGATCAATTAAATGAAGATGATATAGTAATTCATCAAAAATTTCTTCTCCAGTACAATCTTTCATTGGTTTTTTAATATAGTCGCCTAAACGATCAGTGTATAAGCCGTAAGCCCAAAAAATTGTAGTGTTAGCATCTTGTGCTTTGAAATGCGGTTGGGCTGCAACGACCATCGACATTAGCCATGATGAGTCTTTAAAGGTCATTAAAGCACCACTACCAGGGATGTTAGTTGAGAATTCCTCAATTATTTTAAGGAATTTATTTCCTTTAAATGTCACAGTAATACTCTCCCAGTTTGTTTCTTTAATGTTACCAAAGAATGGCTCAGGATTACCGAGGTTTGGTTTCTTTTGGGCAACCTTATACCAGAGTTCGCCAGAAATTGGTTTTTCAAGAGGTTTAGGAGCAGGAGTTTTGTAATCTCCTAAGGTAGCACTGTCAGTCATACATGCATTAGTCATAATACAAATGTCATTATCATTGAGAATGATTTTTTCATCTTTGCCATCTTTATTTAAGTAAAGCACTTTAACAGTAATAGTATCATCATCTTTAAAATCAATATCTGTAACAGTAGCGTTTGTTACAAAGTTGACATGATGACTATCTAAGTATTTCTTGATTGGTAAAATAACTGACTCAAATTGATTATATGGTGTTCTTGTTACGCCGGCTAATGTTTCGATACGTGGGAATTCAAAAATCATGCGGTTCATATAGCGTTTTAATTCAAAAACACTTGACCATTTTTGAAAGGCAAAAGTTGTTTGCCACATATACCAGAAGTTAGTTGTAAAGAAATGAGGTGCATCTTTAAACCATTGTTCAATCGTAATATCATCAAGTTTAGATTCAGGAGTAATCATTAATTTTCCTAAAGTTAAGCGATCGTTATTATCAAAGCCCATTGACTTAACGTCAAGAATTTTTCCATGACGATCAATTAAACGTGCCCGAGCTTCAGTTGGATGTAAATGATCAAAATCTAGTATTTCTTTAGTTACGCTTTGACCAGGATGGTCAAGTGAAGGAATTCGATCGAATAATTCCCAAAAATTCTCATAAGTTTCTTCATTTAACATTCGTCCGCCACGACAAACAAATCCATCTTTAATTGATCCGGCACCATCATTACTACCACCAAGAATTTTCATGCCTTCAAAAATATGAATATTTTTACCATCAACATGACCGTCTTGAATCAAATAGGCAGCCGCGGCCATACTGGCAAGCCCGCCACCAATTAAATAAAATTGTTGGTTTGTAATTTCAACAGGTTTTCTAACTGTATCTTTGTTATCAGCGTATTTCTTTGCTGCAACTGCTCCAGCTCCAGCTAGAAGAGCTGCTCCAGTTAATAATTTTGTTTTAGTTTTCATTTTTAATATCCTTCTTTCTTCTAACAAATACTAGTATAGCCAGAAAAAATAAAAAGTATTTAAACAAAGATTTAACTTTGTCTAAATACTAGACAGATATAATTAATTGTCTAATTATTTAATAAACTAGCAGCAAAAGTTTCACTTTGAGTAGCGATTTTTTTTAGTCCGTGTGCAAGTTTTGCAGGCTCATTTTTCATATTGGTTTTTATCCAGCGGAGTACTGTTCCGGCAATTCCATAAGCATAAAATTCACTAAAAAAATTCTTTTCTTGTGGGGAAACGGTTTTGTTTACATCAAGCTTAGTAATCGCATCATAAAAACATTTCTGAGCCAGATTATATAGATCATGATAAAAATATTGTTCATTGGTATTGATAGTGCTAATATAAAAATCTTTTTCTTGATATATTTTTTCTAAAACTGTTAATAGACATTGATCCCAGTTGTCAAAAGTAATGATATTCTCGATATCTGCAAATAATTCATCATAATATAACCACTGTAATAAATCATATTTATCTTGGAAGTGATAATAAAAAGTTTGACGATTTAGACCACATTTATTAGTTAGATCGTTAATGGAAATTTTTTCAAAGTTTCGATACTGACAAAGTTCTTTTAAAGTTTTAGCCAAAGCCCGTTTAGTGATTAAAGAATCAGACATATAGTTCACCTCGATGATTATTGTAACAAATTTTTATGAATAAAACATTTACATTAATAATAATCTTGTTATAATAAGTATATAATCTTTCGTTTTATTGTGATGAAAGGCAAAAAAGGGGGGGGGAGATATTTGGTTAAAATTACAGAATTAAAAACGAATAATATTCATCAAGTACGATTATGTTTTTATAATGGTGAAATTTGGACTAAAAACGATTTAGCTAAACATACTGGTCTATCACTTGCAGCAACAACGAACATCTTACAATTATTACTAAAAGATGATGAAATTAAGCTTGTTGGAGAAGCGCAGTCAACTGGTGGTCGCAAATCAAAACAATATATTCTAAATAAAGATTATTATCATTTAGGTAACGTAAGTTTAAAAAGAGATGATCAATATTATTATTTTCTTGTTAAAATTACAGATTTATTAGGGAATATTTTAAAGGAAGAAAAGCTTATTAGTGAAGAGGGTTCAATCGATGAATTACTAGAAGCCATAAGTAATTTAATTTGTGATGATTATAAAGTAACAGTGCTAGCACTAAGTATCCCGGGAGTGTGTAAAGATGGAAAAGTTGGAATTTGTGATTTTGAAGCGTTACGAAATTGTGAGTTGTTAAAGCTGCTGAAAGAGCATTTCAATCTTGATATAATAATGGACAATGATGTTAATGCGGCTAGCATAGGGTTTGGAATTCATTATCCAAATGCTAACAATTTAGCGTTAATGTATCAGCCTAAGATTAAATATGTTGGATGTGGTATTTTAATTAATCATCGATTATGCAGCGGATATTCTAACTTTGCGGGTGAACTATCATATTTGCCGTTTATGAGCCATCATGAGCAAGATGAAATGTTGTTTAAAGCTCCAAATGATTTACTATTAAAACAATTAGCAACGATTTGTTGTGTTATCAATCCGGAAATTATTGGTGTTTGCAGTGATGTATTTAAAGAGTTTGATTCGAGTCAATTAATTAATTATTTACCCGCAGAACATTGGCCTAAAATTATTGATATCGATAATTTAGATCAATTAATTAAAGATGGATTGTATAGTTTAGGAATTGAAGTATTAAAAAATAAAATGCGAAAGAGAGATAGATAAATGGAAAAGTATATTGATTTACACATGCATTCAAAATATAGTGATGATGGTGAATTTACTCCGACTCAATTAGTTGAACAATGCCACAAAGCAGGAATTAAGGTTATGGCAATTGCTGATCATAATAGTGTTAAAGCGATTGATGAAGCGAAAGAAGCAGCAGCTAAATTAAATATTAAATATATTCCTAGTGTCGAAATTGACTGTACTTATAAGGGAATCAACCTACATGTTTTAGGTTATGGGGTTGATTATCATCATGCGGATTTCGTGACGTTAGAAGAAAATGTATTGAACCAAGAACTAGCATGTTCAAAAGAAAAGGTAAAATTAACAAATATGTTAGGTTTTGATGTTGATCAAGCAGCGTTAGATGCTTTAAGTGATAATGGTGTTTATACGGGGGAAATGTTTGGTGAAGTATTATTAAATGATCAACGTTATAATGAAAATTCTTTATTAAAACCATATCGTAGCGGGGGAGAACGTAGCGATAATCCATATGTTAATTTTTATTGGGATTTCTATGCTCAAGGGAAACCATGTTATACAGAAATAGTTTATCCGACTTTAAAAGAAACGATTGATTTAATCAAGAGGCATGGAGGAACAGTTGTTTTAGCTCATCCTGGGAATAATTTAAAAGGTAAATTTGAGATTTTTGATGAGATGGTGGAATTAGGTGTAGAAGGGGTTGAAGCTTTTAGTAATTATCATAGTCCTGAAACAGTTGAATATTTCTATCAAGCAGGAAAAAAACATCAGATTTTGATTACATGTGGTAGTGATTATCATGGTAAAACTAAGCCGGCAATTGAGCTTGGTGAATGTCGCTGTACGATCGATGAACATGATATTGAAAATCAATTAAAAGAATATAAATTAATCTAATTATAAGAGCGTAATGGAGCGCTCTTTTTTATCAAAAATAAATTATAATTGTTCTTTAATTGATACAATCACTGTGCTATAATCGGGGCGTATAAAAGGGGATCAGTAACATGGATATAAAAAAGAAGAAATGCTTGATTAGCTTTGGTGCTGTGTTTTTATCATCGTTAATCATGGCTTTTGCAACAAAAAATTTAGTTCGGCCAGCCGGGATTTTATCAGGCGGATTTATGGGAATCGCAATAATGATCGATATGATTGCTGAACTAATCGGGCACAATATACCTACTTCAATTGGCTTATTGTGTTTAAATATCCCAGTAGCTTTATTTTGTGCAAAAAAAATATCACCACGATTTGTTTTCTTTTCGCTTTTGCAGGTTGGTCTGACATCGTTGTTTTTACCATTGATGCCACAAGTTCCATTATTTGATGACAAGATATTAAATGTTATTTTTGGTGGATTTATGTTTGGCGGAAGTATTGTAATTGCTTTGAAAGGTAATGCTTCAAGTGGTGGAACCGATTTTATAGCATTGTATGTTTCCAATAAGAGCGGAAAGGAAATCTGGAATCAAGTGTTCATTTTTAATACAATAATGTTGTGTGTATTTGGATATATTTTTGGTTTTGAGGCAGCAGGATATTCAATTTTATTCCAATTTATGTCAACAAAAACAGTTTCTAATTTTCATACCCGTTATAAACGTGTAATGATGCAGATTTTCACAAAAAACAAAGATGATGTTATGGCAATATATTGCAAAAAGTTTCATCATGGGATTACAGCTTTAGATGGAATGGGTGGATATTCTAAGACGCCGGTTTCTATGTTAACGGCAATTGTTTCAAGTTATGAGGTTGATGATGTTGTTACTGCTTTAAAAGAAGTTGACCCCAAGATAATTATTAATGTAAGTAAGTCAGAAAAATATGTTGGTCGTTTTTACAATGCACCATTATAAAAATAATCCCGTTAGTTTAACTGGCGGGATTATTTGGTATTAGTATTTTGACAATAAAGTAACCTTCATCTTCTTCGAATTTAATTAAACCTTGGTAATGGTTGACTAATAGTCGTACGTTATTAATACCAATTCCATGATGCTCAGAGTCAACTTTAGTTGTATTTAAATCTGGATTAGCAGCTAGAACACTATCTTTGATACTGTTTTTAATACTAATAAAATAATACTCTGGTTTTGTCCCGATAGAAACCCAAAGTTGTTTATTGAAATTTGAATCGCAATTTTCAATTGCGTTGTCAATTAAGTTTCCCACAATAATAAAGAAATGGGCATCTTCCAGTGGACCAATGGTATTATGACAACTAGTTATAAGATGAATCTCTTTATCCTTTATTTGATTAACTTTTTGTAATAATAAATAATCTAATAATTCATTTCCAGAAGATTGAACAAAGTTATTGCTATTTAAATTATGATTATATTCATTGATGATTTTAAAAGCTTCATTATAATTTTTATTAGTTAGTTGGTATTTTATGGCATTAAAGACATGGATAATATCATGTTTCCAATTTCTTAGTTGTTGATAATTATTTTCATTGATACTTTGAATAGTTTCTAAGTTTTCAATTTTCATACTTTTTCGTTGTAATTCGAGAATACGATATTGTTCGCGCTGGGCCTCAAAGAATACAAAACAAAGACAGATTGTTAGGGCATCAATAAGCAATAATAGCAATGTTAGAGTGGAATTAAGATTATCCCCATAAAATATGTAATCAACAGTAACGCTGTAAATAAAGTTTAATAAAACAATTGAAATTGTAATATATTTAAGTACTTGACTTTCTAAAAAATAATACTTTTTAATATGACTGGCTGTTGCAAGTACGAGAACAAGTAAGATTGGTTTTGAAATCATAGCCATTAAATGATAACCGTCAACTGAATCGATTGGAAATTTGGCTAGTAAAGTAGAGAAACAAATTGATAAAGTAGTTGCTACATTAACAAGAGTATTAATGAACAAAGCGATAAAGATATTTTGTAAATAATTCGCTTTATTTAGAAAGTGTGAATAGGAAAAGAGAATTAGAATTGAAAGAACAATCATTATTATTTCGGGTGATGATGTAAAATTACATGCTGTTATGACTCCCGAATAAAAGAGAGAGGCAATCAAATAGGTGGAAAATTTCCTGTTAAATAATTTGTATACAAATAATGTGCAAATAAAAGCTTCAGTAATATTTATAATTAAATCAAAATAGCTCATAGTAACCCCCAAATATAGCTTTGATAGTGTTTTTCGAAATGTTTATTATATCCTAAGGATATGATTAGTTCGATATTATTTTTTAAACAAATTTTATTCTTTTTAATATCTTTTATATGTAACATATTTATTATAGTAGAACGATTAATGCGTACTAATCCATTAGAAAGGTGGGATTTTTCAATGTTTCCTATAGTGTCACGAATACAAATAGATTTTTTGTTTTCATATAAAAAGATATAACATAAGTGATCTTCTACAATGATGTAATAAATATCTTTGATGCGAATATTTTTCTTCCGATCGTAAATATAACCAGTAATAAATTTATCATTCTTTTTCAATGATTTAAATAACTGATTACAGACATTGATTATTTCTATTTTAATATTTTGTTTATTAATAAACTGAAATGGATGAATATTGTATGCGTTTGCGCGATAATCATTATTATTAGTAACAACTATAATTTTTGTTTCATAATAATTATTAAGACGTTCGGCAAATGAAAAACCATCTTCTTTAGGCATTTCGATATCTAAGAAGATAGCGTCATAAAAAATACTCAAATCAAAATTCAATGAATTATTATAAACATCAAGTTTATATTCAATATTATGAAGCTGACATTCCTTTTCTAATGTCGATAGGATTAATTTTTGGTCAAAATGATTATCATCAATAATTGCAAACTTATACATAGTTATTTCTCCTTTAGTGACTATTATATACGAAACTTGACGATTCGCGAAATAAAATAGTACTTTACGACATATATATTGTATTAATTTGGTGTTATGATATTGTGATGAAAGGAGATGTGGTTATGATTGATAGTTTATCAAATAAGTTAGTGAATTATTTAGACAAAGGTAATTATTTAGATGAGGATAAAGAAATATACCTTCATGGAGCTAAGCTGATTATTTCTGAAGTGATTGGGACGTTGCTGCTTTTATTTTTGGGTTTAATGACTAATCATTTTATTGAAGCAGTTGTTTATGAAATTGTTTTATCAAGCACAAGATCAATTTTAGGCGGGTATCATTGTAAAAGTTATGCCGCTTGTATTTGTACATATGCTGGTTTTTTCTTGGCGGGTGTTATATTTTTAAATTATTATCATTTTACATTAATGACAATATTAATAGTGTGTTTGATTGGTTCAATTAATATTTTAGCTTTAGGTCCAGTAGATAACGTGAATAAAGTTGCGAGTAAAAAGAAGAAAGATGTATTCAAACGTTATTCAAAAATAGTCTTAATAATTTATCTAACAATAATAGCGGCATTATTCCATATTCATAATGGATATTTAGACATAATGGTTTATATATTTATTGTGATTAATCTACTAATGTTGGGAGGGAAGATTGATTATGAAAAATCTAAAAAGTAAAGTATTAAAAGTTTTAAGTTCAGGTTTATTTTTAGTTGCTGTTCAAGCGGTAAGTGTATATTCACAAAGACATATTTATCAAGAACAAGAACCTGAGGCATTAAAGAAATACGACAGATATTAATAAGAAAAGGATTGAGATAAATTGCGTATCTCAATCCTTTTTTGTATGCCGGGCATGGCATATATCTAGGTGGTGAAAGTCCACTGTGGGGGTGCCAACCACTAGCCAATATCAAGGGTGTCTATCGTGAGGTGGAATCTGAAAGAAGATGGAGGCAAAATCTTGGTCCGAGGAACATGAATCACATCAGGCATATAATGGGGACGAGTGTGCAAAGCAACATGAAGTCATAAGAGGTTGTGGAATGAAACTATTATATGTAAATGTGGCAGATATATGGAAGGAAAGAGATATGACCTTATCCTGGGAGGTCTCATGATGGAGAAATCCTAGTAATAATGAATCATGGGAAGTCAGCAGAGGTCGTAGTAGCAAAGAAGTGGCTGTAATGGTCATGAAGCGAAGGCCCGAAAGAAGAATACAGGGGAAGTGAGTATAATGGATAGCGAAAGAAATGGAGGTAACGGAAATATGAAAACTGATAATGCATTGCTTGAACAGATGCTTAGTGATACTAATCTAGGACTAGCATTTACACAAGTAAAACGAAACAAAAGTGCAAGTGGAGCAGATGGGAGTAGATGAACTTAAAGGTTATCTAGAAGAAATTAAGGACAGTATACGTAACAAGACATATAAGCCAGAACTTGTACGAAGAGTAGAAATACCTAAACCTGATGGCGGAGTACAAAATTTAGGAGTACCAACAGTACTTGATAGATTTGTTCAACAAGCCATAGCCCAAGTATTAATACCTATCTACGAATCAATATTTAGTGACAATAGTTTTGGCTTTAGACCAAATAGGTGTTGCGAAATGGCAATTATCAAAGCGTTAGAATATATGAATTAAGGCTTTCAGTAGGTAGTAGATATAGACTTGGAAAAGTTCTTTGATACAGTTAATCACGATAAACTCATCTCACTTGTCATGAAGGGTGTAAAAAGTGAGGAGATAGTATCTCTAATTAGAAAATTCCTAGTGAGTGGAATTATGATTGATAATGAATATAGAGAGTCAGTCGTAGGAACACCACAAGGGGGAAATCTAAGTCCCCTACTCAGTAACATAGTTCTCAATGAACTAGATAAAGAAATGGAAGCACGAGGGCTAAGATTCACACGTTATGCAGACGATTGTATTATATTAGTGGGTAGCAGTAAAGCCGCCGATAGAGTAATGGAAAACATTAGTAAATTCATAGAAAAGAAACGTAGATTTAAGGTAAACATGACTAAAAGCAAAATTTTGAAACCTAATGATATTAAATATCTAGGATTTGGTTTCTACTATGACTCTTTTTCATCTATGTGGAAAGCAAAACCACATGAGAAAACTGCAAACAAAATTGAAGAAACTAACAAATAGAAGTTGGTCAGTATCTTGGGAATATAGAATACTTAAGATAAGACAACTGATAGTTGGATGGATTAATTACTATCGGATAGGAAATTTTATGGGTGTATGTAGAAAACTAGATAAACAAATAAAATTTCGAATAAGAATGTGCCTTTGGAAGAAGTGGAAGACGAACAAAAGCAGGGAAAAGCAACTAATAAAATTAGGAGTATTACCATGGCAAGCAAAGACTTAGGCAAACTGTCGTGAGTCATATGCAAGATGTGCAAGCACATTTCTACAAACAAAAATCACAAACAATTTACTATATAAAAAAGGGCTACCATCAATGGTAGTCCAGTATCAGTTAAAACATATTTCAATATAGATTTAAACCGTCGTACGGCACGTACGGTGGTGTGAGAGGTCGAAAATAAATATAAAATTATTTATTTTCTCCTACTCGATTATTTTATTAAATTGTTTTCTAATAAAAAGTTATAAGCAACATCTTTTGTTTTTTGTTTTTCTTCATCTACTTTATAATTTAGGTCTATCATTACTTCTTCGTTTAGATAATTTTGTAATTGATTAACTAATTCAATGATTTCTGGACATTCATCTTTGATTCTTTGATTAATGATCGGAATAGCATTGTATGGTAAGAAGAAGTTTTTGTCATCAGTTAACACCTTTAAGTCAAATTTCTTTAATAGTCCATCAGTAGAAAAAGCATCAACTAGATCACATTCATTATTAACTAATGCTGTATATCGAGGTGAACCGTCAATTGGGATAACTTCTTTAAACTGAAGTGGATATGTTTCTTGTAAACCGACTAAGCAGTCTTTTCTTTCAACAAATGTTAATGTTGGTGAAAAGATTAATTGATTAGAAACTTTACATAGATCACTAATTGTTTCGATGTTATATTTATCAGCAGTTTGCTTGCTCATTGCTAAGGTATAAGTGTTGTTAAATCCTAGTGGTTCTAAAACGGTAAAATTATATTGTTTTTTCATTTCGTCTTTGACTGTGTTGTAGACAGCTTCTACGTCACTGTTAGGCTCAAGGCCGAGAACACTACCGTAAATAGTTCCTGTATAATCGACATACATATCGACATCACCAGTTTTCATCGCATCTAAGACGATTGACGAAGAGCCAAGTGATAATGACTGGTTTACTTCTACATCGGTATTTTTTTCAATCAAATACTTTAACATATAGTTCAATATTTCTTGTTCAGAAAAGTCCATACTACCAATATTGATTGTGATTTTATCGCTAGTTTTGCCTAAATTAGTATAAACAAAACTTCCAGCTAGACAGATACAAGTAGCGATAATAACGATCTTATCAATAAGTTTTTTTCCTTTGCTTTGTGGACTGGCTAGTTGATTGCATTTAGGGGTAACTAAGACTTCTAAAATTGAAAAAATATAATCAATCAATAATGCTAAGATACAGGCAGGAATAGCTCCGGCTAGAATCTGTGCATTATTTACTGTTCGGATTCCCGCATAGACTAAATACCCTAATCCTCCGGCACCAATAAAAGCTGCTAGAGTCATTAACCCGACTGAACTGACTGCTGAGATTCTAACTCCGGCCATGATAACAGGTGCTGCTAAAGGAATTTGAACTTTATAAAGAACTTGCATTGGTGTTAATCCGATTCCTTTAGCTGCTTCAAGGGTATCGCTATTAATGCTATCCAATCCAGCTACGGTATTTTTTATAATTGGTAATAACGAATACAAGATAACCATTACAATCGCTGGTTTTGTTCCTATTCCTAATAAAGGAATCATGAATCCTAACAAGGCCATTGATGGAATTGCTTGAATAATATTTGCAATTGCCATGACTGGTTTTTTTGATGGTTTAAAATAAGTAATAATGATTCCTAGTGGAACTCCAATTAAAATTGAAATAATAATAGCAAGAATCGTTAGTTGAATATGATCGATAAAGAGTCCGAAGATAGTTGAAAAGTTTTGACTAAAGTAATTAATAAATTCATTCATTTTAATCATCCTCACTTTCATCATATTTCTTTGATAAAGTGGTTACTAATGTACTCTTAGTAATTAATCCAACTAATTTGTTTTTATCATCAACTACTGGCAAAGTGTAAATATTACTGCTGTTAGCTAGATTGATGACATCAACGATAGATTCATCGGGTTTAACTGATAAACATTCGGTATGCATTACCTCATCGACCTTTTTATCACGATTCTTTTCTCTAGCTGCTTGATTAGCATCAAGAATTCCTAAAAAGTTTTGATGATTATCAACGATCATCAAACTATCAACTTTATAATTATACATAATGTTTACAGCTTTGATACATTTTAAATTGACATTACAAGTAATTGGCTTATCAATCATGATATCAGCTACCTTGATTAATTCTGGCGAATCCCATATTCGTTTTTTTCCAACGAAGTTATGAACAAAATCATTAGCAGGATGCTTTAAAATTTGTTCAGGCGTATCAAATTGTTGGACACGGCCATCAGACATAATACAAATTCGATCAGCCATTTTGATTGCTTCAGCCATATCATGAGTTACAAAAATAATGGTTTTATGTAGCTTGTTTTGTAACGTTAGCAACTCATCTTGGAGTTGTTCTCTGGTGATTGGATCAAGAGCACTAAATGGCTCATCCATTAAGATGATCTCTGGATCACTGGCGAACGCTCGGGCAACTCCGACCCTTTGCTGTTGACCGCCACTCATTTGAGTAGGGTATAAGTTCATATACCCTTCTGGATCGAGTCCTACCATATCCAATAGTTCAACAACCTTGGTGGCAAGGCTGGGATCCTTCTTGTTTTTTAATTTTGGTATTAATTCGATGTTTTCTTTGACAGTCATATGGGGAAATAATCCTGTCTGTTGAATTACATAACCAATATTTCGTCTTAAATCAATTTCGTCTTCTTTGCTGATGTCTTTACCGTCAACATAGATAGCCCCACGAGTAGGCTTGATCAAGCGGTTGATCATTTTTAAAGCGGTAGTTTTACCACAGCCACTAGGACCGATGATACAAACGAATTCTCCCTTATCAATTGAAAACGAAACGTCTTCTAGTACATGTTTGTCCTTAAAAGACTTATAGATATTTTTAAATTCAATCATTTAATCATTCCCTTCTTAAGTACCTATTATATCACAGAAAATGTGTACTTTATGTGAATATGGTAATTTACTTCTATTGTTGTGATAATAAATTAGCATGATTTCATCAATAAAATTGTTTATTGATGGGGTGTTCAACAGCATAAAAACCGCCGTTGAAGCTGTATGCGTGATAACCACAGCGCGTTAATTTTTGAGCTAGATCAAGGGATCTTTTGCCGCTGTAACAGATTAAATAAATAGGCTTATCTTTGGGGAATTGTGGTGGAGTGGCGATAAAAGTATCGTAAGGGATATTGATGAACTTGCGCAAATGAATTTTATTAAATTGTAAAGGATCTCTTAAATCGATAAATGTATAATCATGTTTTAGTAATTCGGGTAATTTGTCGACACTGATTAATTGGCTGTTTTCCATATATTTCACCTCATTATATTGTATGAAATTAATTGAAAACAATGAATAACAGTGATATAATTCAGCCATGGAGGAATATTAAAGATGGATAAAAAAACAATCAAAGATATCGAAGTCGCTGGAAAAGTAGTTTTATGCCGTGTTGACTTCAACGTACCAAGAAACAAAGAAACTGGAGAAATTACAAATGATAATCGTGTGGTAGCTGCTTTACCTACAATCAATTATCTATTAGAACAAGCTCCAAAATGTGTAGTTTTATTCTCACACTTAGGAAAAGTAAAAACAGAAGAAGACAAAGCTAAAAATGATTTAGCTGTTGTAGCTCCTTGTTTAGAAAAACATTTAGGAAAACCTGTTACTTTTGTTAATGCAACAAGAGGACCGGTATTAGAAGATGCAATCAAAAATGCTGCTGATGGAGCAGTAATCTTAGTACAAAATACTCGTTATGAAGCTGGTGAATCTAAAAATGATCCTGAATTAGGTAAATATTGGGCTTCTTTAGGTGATGTATTTGTTGAAGATGCATTTGGTTCTGTACATAGAGCACATGCTTCAACTGCTGGTATCCCTGCTCACTTACCAAGTGCAGCTGGATTCTTAGTTGAAAAAGAAATCGCTTATATTGGAAAAGCTGTAAATGATCCTGAAAGACCAATGGTCGCAATTTTAGGTGGAGCTAAAGTTTCTGATAAAATCTTAGTTATCGAAAACTTATTAAAAGTTGCTGATAAAGTTATCGTTGGTGGAGGTATGTGCTATACTTTCGCTAAAGCTATGGGTCATAACATTGGTAACTCTTTAGTTGAAGATGACAGAATTGAAATCGCTAAAGAATTAATTGCTAAAGCCGGAGATAAATTAATCTTACCAATCGATTCAATTTGTTCTGATAAATTTGCTGTAGATGGTGATATCAAAGAATGTGGTGAAGATGTACCTGATGGATACATGGGATTAGACATCGGACCTAAATCTGTTGAATTATTCAAAGAAGCATTACAAGGTGCTAAAACTGTAGTATGGAATGGTCCAATGGGTGTGTTCGAAATGGAACCATTTGCTAAAGGAACAATTGCTGTATGCGAAGCTTTAGCTAACTTAGATGGTGCTAATACTATTATCGGTGGTGGAGACAGTGCTGCTGCTGTTATGCAATTAGGATATGCTGATAAAGTTTCTCACATTTCAACTGGTGGTGGAGCTTCATTAGAATATATGGAAGGTAAAGTTCTTCCTGGTATTGCTGCAATCGATGATAAATAATAAGGGGAAATTATAATGAGAAAACCAATTATCGTAGGAAACTGGAAAATGAATAAAACAATCGCTGAAACAAAAGCGTTTGTTGAAGCTGTAGATGCTAAAGTATCAGACAGTGCTGATTGGGGTATTGCTACTCCATACTTAGCTTTACAAGCTGCAAAAGAAGGAACTAAAAAATTATTAGTTGCTGCTGAAAACTGTCATTTCAAAGATAGCGGAGCTTATACTGGTGAAGTTAGTGTTGAAATGTTAAAAGAAATTGGAGTTGAATGGGTAATCCTAGGGCATTCTGAAAGAAGACAATATTTTGGTGAAACTGATGAAACAGTTAATGCTAAAATGTTACAAGTATTAAAAAATGATATGACTCCAATCGTTTGTGTTGGTGAAACATTAGAAGAATACGAAGCTGGAACTACTAAAGATGTTGTTAAAACTCAAACAGTTGCTGCCTTCAAAGATGTTTGCCCTAAATGCGCAGGACGTACTGTGATTGCTTATGAACCAGTATGGGCAATTGGAACTGGAAAAACTGCTACTAATGAAATTGCACAAGATGTTTGTGGATATATTCGTAGTGTTGTTGCTGAACTTTACGGTCAAGAAGTTGCTGATCAAGTTAGAATTCAATATGGTGGATCAGTTAAACCAGAAGGATTAAAAACTTTATTAGAACAACCAGATATCGATGGTGCTTTAGTAGGTGGAGCTTCTTTACAAGCTGATTCTTACATTGCAATGATTGAAAACTTAGGATAATAATTGAGAGACTTCATAAAGAAGTCTCTTTTAATATGTATATTTTTATTTAAATAGGGTATAATAAAGAAGGAGTTTTATTAATTAAATTAATAAAGCATATTAGTAACTATTATTGTTAAACTATGCTATAGTGTAGTTGCAAGGGATAGATAAATTAAAAAGGAGGTTTGAAGATGAAATTATTAAAATGTCCAATTTGTGGAAATGTTGTGGAAATGGTTGAGGATCATGGAGTACCATTAATGTGCTGTGGTAAGAAAATGGAAGAGGTTGAAGCAGGTGCGGTTGATGCGGCACTTGAAAAACATGTTCCAGTTTTAAAAGTAGAAGGTGATTGCTTAACTGCTGTTGTAGGGGATGTTTTACATCCAATGACACCAGAACATTTAATTAGTAATATTTGGATTGAATTTGCTGATGGTAGCAATAAGAAGGTCACACTAACTTCTGATGACGAACCAATTGCTAAGTTTAATATTGCTGGTAAAAGTGGTAAAGCTACAGTCTATGAATATTGCAATCTTCATGGATTATGGAAAACAGAAATCGAACTATAGAAACCTCCATTGTGGGGTTTTTATTTTTGTCCGTATATAATAAAAAGAAAGAGTGTTCTGCTGATATTATCTTTACTGTTAGTCTGGGGGTTCCAGTTTTAGGAGTAGTATCAAGTGAATCACTCTTTTTAGTTTAAAATTACGACTAAGGTCGAAGACCACTACCACCTTGAATCGTCATAGTTTCTCCGGTAATGTAGTGACCGGCTTCGCTAGCAAAAAAGACTGCTGCACTTCCAATGTCATTTTCAGGATCAGCAAAGCGTTGCATTGGAATACCTTGAATAGTTTTTTCATATAAGTCAGGGTACTCTTCCTTCCATTTAGTAAGACCTTCAGTCATTGCTAAGGGGCAAATTACATTTACATTAATGTTATCAGGACCCCATTCAGCTGCTGCAACACGGCTTAACCCTCGAATCCCTTCTTTGGCAGCGGCATAAGAAGATTGCCCGAGTTTGCCAAATAGTCCAGCCCCTGAGGCAAAGTTGATAACACTACCATGACTTTCTTTTAAATATGGGTAAGCAGCTCGCATATAAAAGAAGGTTGCGTATAGACCGGAATTAATTGCTAAATCAAAGTCTTCTTTAGTATGGTCTTTTAACATAACGCCAGATTTAGATGCCTGTGCGTTATTTACAACGATATTAATTTTTCCATAATATTTGATGGTTTTGTTAATGACATTATTAACATCATCTTCATTAGCTCCATCAGCAGGAATGCATAGTACATTGATTTGGTATTGAGATTCTAATTTCTCTTTAGCATTGTGTAAAGTATTTCTGTTTCTCCCGGTAATAACTAGGTTAGCCCCGGCTTTAGCAAAGGCTTTTGCTAACCCAAAACCAATACCACGACCACCACCAGTAATAATAGCGACTTTATTTTGTAATGTTTTCATATCATCTCTCCTTTAGTTAGTTATAGCTAACTTATTTGATATATTAGACGTATTTATTAATGTTGTCCAATAATATGCAATAATAATATTCCCGAAAACATTTATTTTATTAGATGAATAAGATAAATGTTTTAGTATAAATCTTATAGTAAAGGAAATAAAGCAGGTTTTATTATTAGATGATCTAAGATATTTGACCATAAATAAAAATAATTTAGAGAAAAAAATAAAAAAGTATTGCATTTATCGAATAATAATGTATAATCCTTAGTTGACGCAATATGTGTTACTATGCGTGGAAGGACAATGTCCATTTGACCACAGCACGGACAAATTTTATATAGGAGGTATGTCACGTGAGTAAAAAAGTCGCAAGAGTCATGAAGATTCAATTCCCAGCTGGAGGAGCTAAACCAGGTCCAGCATTAGCAGGAGCAGGAATTCAAATGCCTAAATTCTGTACAGCTTTCAATGATCAAACAAGAGATCGTATGGGTGAAACTGTACCAGTAGTTTTGACTATTTATGAAGATAAAGATTTTAGTTTTGTACTAAAAACTGCACCAGCAGCGGAAATGATTAAAAAGGCTTGTGGAATCAAAAAAGGTTCAAGCAATGCCGGAACTACTGAAGTTGCTACATTATCAGCTGAAAAATTAAAAGAAATCGCTGAATACAAAATGCCAGACTTAAACGCTATCGATTTAGAATCAGCAATGAAAATCATCGCTGGTACTGCTCGTAACATGGGTGTTAAAGTAGAAGCATAATTAAAGATTAAATATTAATCGTCATTTGTGGAAGGATAATCCGTTTGACCACTAAGGAGGAAAAATAATGGCAAAGAAAAGTAAAAGATATCAAGAAGCTGCTAAATTAATTGAAAAAGGTAAAGCTTATTCAATCGAAGAAGCAGTTGCATTAGTAAAAGAAACTAGTAAAGTTAAATTTGATGCCGCAGTTGATGTTGCATTTAGATTAGGAGTAGATCCTCGTCAAGCTGATCAACAATTACGTGGGGCATTAGTATTACCAAACGGTACTGGTAAGTCTAAAAAAGTTTTAGTTGTTACTGAAGGACCTAAAGCTCAAGAAGCTAAAGATGCTGGAGCTGATGTTGTTGGTGGTAAAGAAATTTTAGAAGACATCAAAAAAGGATGGTTAGATTTTGAAGTAATGATCGCTACTCCTGATATGATGGCTGAATTAGGTAAGTTAGGTCGTATTCTTGGACCTAAAGGATTAATGCCTAACCCTAAAACAGGAACAGTAACTATGGATGTTGCTAAAGCTGTTAAAGAAACAAAAGCTGGTAAGGTAACTTACCGTACAGATAAAGAAGGAAATGTTCAAATGACAATTGGACGTGTTTCATTTGATAATGATAAATTAGTAGAAAACTTTACAGCAATCTATGATTTATTAGTAAAAATCAAACCTTCTACTTCAAAAGGTGTTTATATGAAAAACATTGTTGTCTCATCAACTATGGGACCTAGCATTAAAATCGCAGCCGCTAAATAGTAGCTGCTAAACAAGGCGCAATCAATATACCCAAGACAGTAACTGGGAAACCTTAATTTGTTACCGAGGTGTTAAAGAGATATATATTATATATTGACTTTGACTCTCGTTTAAACGAGAGTTTTAGTTTGAGTATATTGTTGCATATATAAAAATTTACAGGAGGTGTGACAATGTCAGCAGAAGCAATTAAAGCAAAAAGCGCATTAGTCGAAGAAATCGCTGCTAAATTGAAAGGAGCTCAATCTGCAGTTGTAGTTGAATATCGTGGTTTATCTGTCGCAGAAATGACAGAATTACGTAACAACTTACGTGCAGAAGATGTTGAATTAAAAGTTTATAAAAACTCATTAGTTCAAAGAGCTACTGTAGCAACAGAATATGAAGGACTTAATGCAGAATTAACAGGACCAAACGCAATTGCACTTGGTAATAGCGATGCTGTAGCACCAGCAAGAGTAATCGCAAAATTCGCGAAAGATCATGAAGCTTTAGTAATTAAAGCGGCAGTGGTTGAAGGTAAATTATTAACAGTGGATGAAGTTAAAGAAATTTCTAAATTACCTAACCGCGAAGGTATGTACTCTATGTTACTTGGAATGTTACAAGCACCAGTTAGCAAGTTTGCACGCGTAGTAAAAGCTGTTGCAGAAGCTAAACCAGAAGATGGTAGCGCAGCAGCAGAAGAAGCAGCACCAGTTGAGGAAGCTGCACCAGAAGCACCAGTTGTTGAAGAAACAGCTGAAGAAACAAAAGAAGAAACAGCTGAATAATCAGCTATATAAATTGGAGGAAAATAAACATGGCAAAATTAACACATGAAGATATCTTAGCTTACTTAGAAGAAGCTACAATCTTAGAATTAAATGATTTAGTAAAAGCAATTGAAGAAAAATTTGACGTAACTGCTGCTGCACCTGTAGCTGTAGCTGCTGCTGGAGCTGAAGAAGCTGCTGGAGAACCTGCTAACGTAACTGTTACATTGACAGAAGCTGGTGGAACTAAAGTTGCTGTAATCAAAGCTGTAAGAGAAATCACTGGATTAGGATTAGTTGATGCTAAAGGTTTAGTTGACAAAGCACCATCTGTAATCAAAGAAAACATTCCTGCTGCAGAAGGAGCAGAAATTAAAGAAAAATTAGAAGCTGCTGGAGCTTCTGTAGAAGTTAAATAATTTATATTTGACTAAATAAAGAGCCCTTCGGGGCTCTTTTATCTTGGAGGACATATGAAACATTACTATACAAATAATGAAGATTTAATTAGTGAACCAGAACAATTTATTTTTACTTATCGTGGTAAAGAACTAATATTTACTAGTGATCATGGAGTTTTTTCTAAAAAAATGATTGATTTTGGATCACGAGTTTTATTAGATGCAATTGAATTAGATGAGGGTAAATCTACTTTATTGGATGTGGGGTGCGGTTACGGCACTTTTGGGGTTGCTCTTAAAAGTGCTTACCCGGCTTTGGAAATCGATATGATTGATGTGAATGAACGGGCCTTGTTATTAGCAAAACAGAATCTAGCTGCTAATAATTTAGAAGCTAATGTTTATTTAAGTAGTGTTTATGAAAATGTTACTAATAAATATGATGTAATTGTTACAAATCCTCCGATTCGGGCTGGAAAAGAAACTGTTACAAAAATTTTAGTTGAAGCTAAAGAACATTTAAATCTTCATGGAGAAATTTGGGTTGTGATTCAAAAGAAACAAGGGGCGCCATCAGCTAAGAAGAATCTAGAAAGTGTTTTTGGTAATGCAAATGTCGTAAAAAAGGATAAAGGATATTATATTTTAAAAGCTATTAACAAGTAAATTTACTTGTCAATAGTTTTTTTGATATTTTTTTATTTTTTTGTTGACTTTAAAATATCCTTGTGATAGAGTATTAAAATGCCTATTAATGTTTAAAATCAAGCGCTTTTGCGCGCTCTAAAACATGTTGATAGAGAAATATAAAGGGGTGGAGTTAATACGTGGAAAACAAAATAACTGAAGCAAAAAGCAAGATTACTCGTCGTAATTATTCAAGAATTAGTGGATCTTTAGAACTTCCAAATTTAGTAGAAATTCAAACAAATTCATATAAATGGTTTAAAGAAGTAGGTATTAAGGAAGTATTTGAAGATATCTACCCAATTACTAACTTTAACGAAACATTGTCGTTAGAATTCGTAGATTGTACATTTGATGAAGCAAAATATTCAGTCGAAGAGAGCAAAGACCGTGATGCTAACTATGCTGCACCAATTAGAGCATCTTTACGTTTAGTTAATTCTGGTACTGGTGAAATTAAAGAACAAGAAGTATTTATGGGAGATTTCCCATTGATGACTGACTCAGGAACTTTCATCATTAACGGTGCTGAACGTGTTATCGTATCACAATTAGTTCGGTCTCCAGGGGCATATTTTGCTGATGCCTTAGATAAAAGTGGTAAAACAGTATTTAATGGGAGTATTATCCCTTCAAGAGGTACTTGGCTAGAATTTGAAACAGATGCTAAGGATGTTTTAAACGTGCGTATCGATCGTAATAGAAAGATGCCGGGAACTGTATTATTAAGAGCTTTAGGTCTTTCAAGTAACGATAAAATCATCGATGTTTTTGGTGAACACGAGTATATCATCAACACTTTAGCTAAAGATAATACAACTAATACTGAAGAAGCTTTAATTGAAATTTATAATAAATTAAGACCAGGTGAACCAGCAACATTAGAAGGTGCTAACAACTTATTATATACGCGTTTCTTTGATTGTAAACGTTATGATCTAGCTAAAGCTGGACGCTTTAAGTTCAGAAAAAAATTGAGCCTTTTAGATCGTATTGCGGGACGTATTTTAGCAGAAGATTTAGTTGATGTTGACGGAAATGTAGTATACCCAGAGGGTACTGTAGTTACTCAAGAAGTTAGTGATACAATTAAACCAATTCTTGAAGCTGGAGCTCATACACGTGAACTTGATACCAACCCTAGATTAGAATCAAACGGTGTGATCCAAGTATTAGATGTTTATGTAGATGATACTAAAACTAAAAAGATGCGAGTTATTGGTACTGATTTATCTTTAGATAGTAAGTTTGTTACTATTTCTGATATGATGGCTGCTTATTCATATATGTTTAACTTAGTAGATATCTATGATGCGTTAGATTTAACAGCTGAAGATCGTGTTAACTTAATGGCTCGGATTGGATTATTAGATGATATTGACCATTTAGGTAATCGTCGTGTTCGTTCTGTTGGTGAATTAATTCAAAATCAATTTAGAATTGGTTTATCAAGAATGGAACGGGTTGTAAAAGAAAGAATGTCATTGTCTGAAGTTGATTCAATTACACCACAATCACTTACTAATATTCGTCCGTTAACTGCGGCAATTAAGGAATTTTTCTCTTCTTCACAATTGTCTCAATTTATGGATCAAATCAATCCCCTTGCCGAACTTACTAATAAACGTCGTTTATCAGCATTAGGGCCTGGTGGTCTAAGCCGTGATCGTGCTGGTTATGAAGTCCGTGACGTACATGCGTCTCACTACGGAAGAATTTGTCCAATTGAAACACCTGAAGGTCCAAACATCGGGTTGATTTCAACATTAGCTTCTTATGCTAAAATTAATCAATATGGGTTTATTGAAACGCCATATCGTAAAGTAAATAATTGTGTTATTGATGAACATGATGTTCGTTATTTAACTGCTGATGAAGAAAAAAATTATATTATTGCGCAAGCAAATGTTAGAACTGATAAAGATGGTACGATTCTAGATGCCCAAGTTATTGCTCGTCACTTAGGAGAAAATATCATGGCTAAGCGCGAAGAAGTAGACTATATCGATATTTCACCAAAACAAATTGTATCGGTTGCTACTTCTTGTATTCCGTTCCTTGAAAATGATGATGCTACTCGTGCTTTAATGGGTGCCAACATGCAACGTCAAGCTGTACCATTGTTAAATCCACATACGCCATTTGTTGGAACTGGGATGGAGCATCAGGCAGCTCGTGATTCAGGTGCGGCAGTAGTATCACGTGAAGATGGAATTGTAACATATGTTGATGCTAAAAAAGTAATTGTTGAAGATAATGAAGGGGTTGAACATCGCTACCGTTTATCTAAGTTTAAGATTTCAAACAACGGTACATGTATTAACCACAAACCAATCGTTAAGACTGGGGAAAAAGTATTGAAAGGTCAAGTTTTAGCTGATGGTCCGGCTATGGAACAAGGTGAACTTGCTTTAGGACAAAACGTATTAGTAGGATTCATGGAATGGAATGGATATAACTATGAAGATGCGGTTATTATGTCTGAAAGATTAGTGAAAGATGATGTTTATACATCTGTTCATATTGATGAGTATGCAATCGAATGTCGTGATACTAAATTAGGGCCTGAAGAAATTACTCGTGACATTCCTAACGTTGGGGATGAAGCTCGTAAAAACCTAAATAGTGATGGGATTATTATGATTGGTGCTGAGGTTAAAGAGGGTGACATTCTAGTTGGTAAAGTAACACCAAAAGGTCAAGCTGAGCTTTCGGCAGAAGAAAAATTATTACTTGCAATCTTTGGAGAAAAATCTCGTGAAGTTAAAGATAATTCATTAAGAGTTCCTCATGGTGGGGCTGGAATCGTTCATGACATTAAAGTATTTGAAAGAAAAAATGGTGATGAATTACAACCAGGCGTTAATAAAGTTGTTAAAGTTTATATTGTTCAAAAGAGAAAAATTTCTGAAGGGGATAAAATGGCAGGACGTCATGGTAATAAAGGGGTAATCTCTAAAATTTTACCAATTGAAGATATGCCACACTTAGAAGATGGAACACCATTGGATATTATGTTAAACCCATTAGGGGTACCTTCTCGTATGAATATCGGGCAAGTACTTGAATTACATTTAGGTTATGCTGCTCGTCAATTAGGTTTATATATTGCAACACCAGCCTTCGATGGTTTACATCCAAGTGATCTAGAAGATATCATGGCTGAAGCAGGAATGTCTAAAGATGGTAAACAACCTGTTATTTCTGGTCGTACTGGTGAATATTTTGATAATAATATCTCAGTTGGAATCATGTATATGATTAAATTAGCCCACATGGTTGATGATAAATTACATGCTCGTTCAGTTGGTCCATACTCACTAGTTACGCAACAACCATTAGGTGGTAAAGCACAAAATGGTGGACAAAGATTTGGGGAAATGGAAGTTTGGGCACTTGAAGCATATGGTGCTGCATATACATTACGTGAAATATTAACAGTAAAATCTGACGATGTTGTTGGTCGTGTTAAGACTTATGAAGCAATTGTTAAAGGACAACCATTACCAGAACCAGGATTACCTGAATCATTTAGAGTGTTAAAGAAAGAATTGCAAGCTCTTGCATTAGATATTCGTCTATTAGATGAAAATGATAATGAAGTAGATATGCGTAATATCGAAGAAGAGGAACATCGTTTCCCTCGTAGTATCGATAAAGATGAAGTGATTGAAACTCCTGAAACAGAAGATGAATTAGAAGAAGAAATTCTTGAGGATGATTTAGATGTTGAAGAAGAGGAAGATTTCGAAGATATCGACGAAGATTTTGATGAAGAATTAGAAGAAATCGAAGAAAGTGAATCATTATAGGAGGAATAAAGATGGCAAATACAAATAAATTCTCAGCAATTCAAATTGGCTTAGCTTCCCCTGAAAAGATTCGCGAATGGTCTTATGGTGAGGTTAAAAAACCTGAAACTATTAACTATCGTTCTCAAAAACCGGAAAAGGACGGATTATTTTGTGAAAAGATTTTTGGTCCTTCAAAGGACTGGGAATGTAGTTGCGGTAAATACAAAAAAGTACGTTATAAAGGTGTAGTATGTGATCGTTGTGGAGTTGAAGTAACTAAATCAGCTGTTCGTCGCGAAAGAATGGGACACATTGAATTAGCAACACCAATCGCTCATATTTGGTATTTGAAAGGAATTCCATCAAGAATGGGACTTATCTTAGATATGTCACCAAAACAATTAGAAGAAATTATTTACTTTGTTTCTTATGTTGTTATTGATAAAGGAAGTACACCATTAGAATACAAGCAAGTATTATCTGAAAGAGACTATCGTAAATGTTTTGAACAATTTGGTCATACTTTTGAAGCCCAAATTGGGGCTGAAGCAATTCAAACATTATTACAACAAGTTGATCTAGATGCTGAATTTGCAAAAGTAACTAAAGAACTTAAAGAAGCTCAAGGTCAAAAGAGAACAAAATTATTAAAACGATTAGAAGCAATTGAGGCTTTTAGAACTTCAACAAATGAACCAGAGTGGATGATTCTTGAAGCTTTACCGGTAATACCACCTGATTTGCGTCCAATGTTACAATTGGATGGGGGGCGTTTTGCTACTTCTGATTTAAACGATTTATATCGTCGTGTTATTACTCGTAATAATCGTTTAAAGAAATTATTAGAACTTGGAACACCTTCTATTATCGTGCAAAACGAAAAGAGAATGTTGCAAGAAGCTGTTGATGCTTTGATTGATAATGGTCGTCGTTCAAAACCGATTACTGGTGCTGGTGGACGTGCATTAAAGTCATTAAGCCATACTCTAAAAGGTAAACAAGGTCGTTTCCGTCAAAACTTACTTGGTAAACGTGTTGATTACTCAGGACGTTCTGTAATCGCAGTTGGTCCCGATTTAAAAATGTATCAATGCGGGATTCCACGTGAAATGGCATTGAATCTATTCAAACCATTCGTTATTAATGGTCTCGTTAGGGATCAATTAGCAACAAATATTAAAGCTGCTGAAAGATTAATTGATAAAATGGATGATCGGATCTGGCCAATTGTTGAAGAAGTTATTCAACAACATCCAGTGTTACTTAACCGTGCACCTACATTGCATAGATTAGGAATCCAGGCATTCGAACCAAAACTAGTTGAAGGGCGAGCAATTCGTCTACATCCACTGGTTACTCCAGCGTTCAATGCCGATTTCGATGGTGACCAAATGGCGGTCCATGTACCATTAGGTGAAGAAGCAATTCAAGAAGCTCGTCAATTAATGCTAGGTTCAAATAATATCTTAGGTCCAAAAGATGGAAAACCAATCGTTACACCATCTCAGGACATGGTATTAGGAAATTATTATTTAACACTTGAAGATGAAGGTGGCTTAGGAGAAGGAACTGTCTTTGCTGATCGTAATGAAGTTGATCATGCTTATTTTGCTAAAACAGTAGAATTACACACTCGTGTAGCAATCAAAGCGTCAGCATTAAAGAATGAAACTTTCACTAAAGCACAAAATGATTGTTATTTAATCACATCTGTTGGGAAAATTTTATTTAATGACATCTTTGATGGTAAATTCCCATTTATTAATGATCCAAGCAGTGAAAACTTAATCGCTACTCCAGATAAATATTTTGTTCCAATGGGAACAGATATTAAAGAACACATTAGAAATCAAAAGATTATTAAACCTTTAAATAAAAAATCTTTAGGAAAGATCATTGATGAAGTGTTTAAACATTCAGCAATGTCTGATACAAGTTTAATGCTTGATAAATTAAAAGACCAAGGTTTCTATTACTCAACAATTGCTGGTACAACTGTATCTGTATACGATATCCAAGTGCCAGAAGCTAAATATGAAATTTTTGAAAAAGCTGATGAAAAACTAGAGCAAATTAAAAAGTTCTATAATAAAGGTAAATTAACTGAATCAGAAAGATATCAAAATGTAATTAAATTATGGACTGACGTTAAAGACGAAGTTCAAGAAGTTGTACGTTTAGAGTTCGAAGCTGATGATCGTAACCCGATCTTCATCATGTCTGATTCTGGAGCCCGTGGATCATTATCTAACTTTACGCAATTAGTAGGTATGCGTGGATTAATGTCAAATCCAAAAGGGGAAACAATTGAGTTGCCAATCAAGTCTTCATTTAGGGAAGGTTTAACAGCATCAGAATTCTTTATCTCTACCCATGGTGCTCGTAAAGGTTCTACCGATACAGCTTTAAAAACTGCCGATTCTGGATATTTAACAAGACGTTTAGTTGATGTTGCTCAAGAAGTAATTATTTCTGAAGAAGACTGTGGAACTGACCGTGGCTTTGTAGTTACAGAATTATACAATAATGATGATAAATCAGTCATTGTACCATTACATGACCGTTTGGTTGGTCGTTATTCACAAAAAGATATTTTCCATCCAGAAACTAAAGAATTAATTATTGCTGGTGGAGAATTAATTACTGAAGCATTAGCTGATGAAATTGTTAATGCTGGAATCACTGCTGTAGAGATTCGTTCTGTTTTAGGGTGTAATGCTAAAGGTGGAGTATGTCGTAAATGTTACGGACGTAACTTAGCTACAGGTGATGTGGTTGAATTAGGAGAAGCTGTAGGTATTATGGCGGCTCAATCAATTGGGGAACCTGGTACCCAATTAACAATGCGTACATTCCATGATGGTGGGGTTGCCGGTGGTGCCGATATTACTCAAGGGTTACCTCGTATCCAAGAGTTATTCGAAGCTCGTAATCCAAAAGCAAAATCTATTATTAGTGAAATCGAAGGAGAGGTTACTAATATTATTGATAACGCTGGAAGAATGGAAGTCGTTATTACTAATGATTTAGAAACGCGTAGTTATTTAGCGCCATACGGTGCTAAAATCCGGGTGAACGTTGGTGATCATGTCAATATTGGAGCTAAAATCACTAAAGGTTCAATTGATCCAAAGGAATTATTATCAGTTGCTGATGTTGAAGCAGTTGAAAACTATATTATTAAAGAGGTTCAAAAGGTATATCGAATTCAAGGTATTGAAATTTCTGATAAACATATCGAAATCATCGTTAAACAAATGCTAAGAAAAATGAAAGTAGTTGAAGGTGGGGAAACAGGTTGTCTACCTGGTACAAATATTAATGTAAACGCCTTTACTGAATTAAATAAACAAGTTTTAAAAGATGGTAAGCATCCAGCAGTAGCTCGTCCAGTATTACTAGGGATTACAAAAGCATCTCTTGAAACTGAATCATTCTTATCTGCAGCATCATTCCAAGAAACTACTAAGATCTTGACCGATGCTTCAATCAAAGGTAAGAAAGATCATTTATTAGGATTGAAAGAAAACGTATTAATTGGTAAGCTATTGCCAGCAGGGACTGGTCTTCGTGGAGCTCTTAAATCACCGGAAAGATTAGCGCGCGAAGCTGAAGAAGCAATGTTAGCGAGTCAAGAAGATATGGATGATTTAATTGATAATGACGATGAAATAGAAATGATGGAACAAGCAGGTTAATCCCTGCTTGTTTTTTATGTTAATAAATTTACTTGCAATGCTAGTTACTAAGTGTTAATATAAACTTGTCACTATATAGTGACAAAGAGCGGTTGTGAATGAATCTCAAATCTTGAATTAGGGATGTATTTTGACTCTTTATGGTAAATCACAATTGTGTAGTAAAATAGGAATTTTATTTTTTCATGGTAGTCCTGGCAGTGGGGCACATGCACTTATGCAGTTATCGCCTTTTCAAGAACTTGAGAAATGGTAGCAATGTTTTTATTTTGATCAACGTGGTAGTGGCAAGTCAGAATATGATCTCCGTAACGGCTTAACAATTGAACAAATTACCACCGATGTATTTGCTGTTGTAGAGGTAATAAAAAACAATGGGATATAGAAAAACTGTGGTTCTTTGGGTGGATCGTTTTGAGGTTATTTGGCCTGCTTATGTATAGTATGTTTTTATCAATCGTTTACGGGTCTTGTTTTTAAGCAGCTCGGCGATTATTTTTAATCATCAACAGCCAGTAGAATTCTTTTTTTAATGAAATCTTTTTATGCAAATAAAGTTTGTTCTACCGATAAAGTTCCTACAGCAGCAAGATTAGCACCAGAAGAGTTTTTTTCATTATCATCAACTCAAGAATTTGTCTTTAGCTCGCTTAATACCTCTAATTCATTGCAACATATTACTGCGATGAGCGACTGGTTTTATTGTTATTATTTTGGTTTCCTATTTGATAATTTAATAGTTTTGACGTTAATCATGCAGGAAAAAGAAAATCCGATTTGTGCTTATCAAAATCTTGATCAGCAAATCGAACTAATAAAAAATGAATTAATTCGATATCTTTTATTTGCTGATTGTGGGGATGCTGTTTTTGAGGATCAAGTAGATGTTTTTGCAGAAGAAATAAACAAATTTATAGAGGAGAAAATAAAATGTTAGTATATATTTGTTGTGCTGGTGGGGCAACATCAAGCTTATTTTGTAAAAAGATTGGGGATGCCTCTAAGGTTCCAACTACAGTGGAAGATATTTTTACAGTATTAAAGAATTATGATGAGTATGATAATAAATATGAGATAATTTTAGCTTATGGACCGGCTGAGTTTTTAAAAGAACGTTGTATTAGGGAATATAATTTAGGTGAAAAAATTTCAAGTATATGGATTGCTCCGCAAGAACGTTTTATGTTGCCGACAATTCAAAAAATATTTGCAAAGTATAATACCCCGGTAGCAGCTATCGATATGAGAACATTTGGAACGATGAATGGTGCTAAAGCATTAGCGGATATTCTTGCATTGTAAAGTCTATACAACCACACATAAAAGTTCTATAATAATAAAAATGGAGGTTGGTAAATGTGATTGATTTGAATCAAGTGATGACGTTTACTGAAGCGGCAGATAAATGGGGATTTGCTAATGGCAATACGATTCGTAAGGCGGTTGAAAGAAATAAATTCTTGCCAGCGGAAATTCGTAAAAGTGGAGATGTCTGGTTAACTACCTATGCAGCAATGCTGCGGGTTTTCGGTCAACCAAGAAAATTGGACGAAGTGATTACCTACCAAGAGATTGCTGAATTGATAACGGATGCAGTCTATTTACATAAAAATGTAGATTTAGAGATGAATTCGATTTTCCGACGAATTGCTGGAGCAATTGAAAAAAGGCAAACGATAACGGTAGTTGAGTCTCGAAATAAATCAGAACGAATTTTAATGGTTGTTAAGACAAGAGATGATTTAGAAGCATTTATGAATACTTTAAAGCGTTATTTAGATTCAGTAGATATAAAATTAAAGAAAGAGTAAAAACTGTTTAAATATAAAAAGCGTTTAAATGGTTTTTATTTTGTTTATTAATGATATAATCAATTTTTTAAAAAAAAAACAAATAAAATTATTGACATATTTATATTTTTGTAATAATATGAACTACGGTGCCCGCATAGGGGCGCGTTGTTTATTACGAAATATGAAACACCCGGAATCGTGTGCTTAAGTATGGAAGAAAGGAGAACAAGGAATGCCTACAATTAATCAATTAGTTAGACAAGGTCGTAACGACAAAACTACAAAATCAAAATCACCAGCGTTAAACAGAGGTTTTAACTCATTAGCTAAGAAACCAACAACAACTAATTCACCTCAAAAACGTGGTGTTTGTACACGTGTTGCTACTATGACACCTAAAAAACCTAACTCGGCTTTACGTAAATATGCCCGTGTTAGATTATCAAATGGAATGGAAGTAACTGCATATATCCCAGGAATTGGACACAACTTACAAGAACATAGTGTTGTTTTAATTCGTGGTGGTCGTGTTAAAGATTTACCAGGGGTTCGTTATCACATCGTACGTGGTACAATGGACTGTGCTGGTGTTAATGATCGTAAACAAGGCCGTTCAAGATACGGTGCTAAAAAACCAAAAGCTTAAGAAAAATCAAGTATAGGAGGAAAATTAAATGGCAAGAAAAGGTCAAGTTGCTAAAAGAGACGTTCTACCTGATCCAGTGTACAATTCTAAAACTGTATCTAAATTAATCAACAACATTATGCTTGATGGTAAAAAAGGTGTTGCTCAAAACATCTTATATGATGCATTTAAAAAAGTAGAAGAGAAAACTGGAAACCCAGCAATGGAAGTTTTTGATCAAGCAATCAACAACATTATGCCAGTTCTTGAACTTAAAGTTAGACGTATTGGTGGGGCTAACTACCAAGTACCAGTAGAAGTATCTGGTGAAAGAAGAATGACTTTAGGGTTAAGATGGTTAGTGAACTATTCTCGTTTAAGAAACGAAAATACAATGGTTGATCGTTTAGCTAACGAAATTATTGATGCTTCTAACGGAGCTGGTGCTTCTGTTAAGAAGAAAGAAGATACTCATAAAATGGCAGAAGCTAATAAAGCATTTGCTCATTTCCGTTGGTAATATCCAACAAATGATAACGAAAGGAGAAAAATTATGTCTCGTGAATTCTCATTAGAGAAAACTCGTAATATCGGAATCATGGCTCATATCGATGCTGGTAAAACAACAACTACTGAACGTGTCCTTTATTACACAGGTAAGATTCATAAAATTGGAGAAACACATGAAGGTGCTTCTCAAATGGACTGGATGGAACAAGAACAAGAACGTGGTATTACAATCACTTCTGCAGCAACAACTGCACAATGGAATGGATACCGTGTTAATATCATCGATACACCGGGCCATGTAGACTTCACTGTAGAAGTTGAACGTTCATTACGTGTATTAGATGGTGCGGTTACTGTATTAGACTCAAAAGCAGGTGTTGAACCTCAAACTGAAACAGTTTGGCGTCAAGCAACTACTTATGGAGTACCACGTATTGTATTCTGTAATAAAATGGATGCTACTGGTGCTGACTTCATTATGTCTTTAGAATCTTTAGAAAAAAGATTAGGGGTACATGGTGTTGCACTTCAATTACCAATCGGTGCTGAAGATACTTTCGAAGGAATCATCGACTTAATTAAGATGAAAGCTGTTTACTTCGAAGGGACTAAAGGTGAAAACGTAATTTACAAAGATATCCCTGAGGAATATTTAGATCAAGCAAACGAATATCATGCTAAAATGTTAGATGCTGCTGCATCTTATGATGATGATCTAATGATGAAAGTTTTAGAAGAAGAAGAACCAACTGAAGAAGAAGTTAAAGCTGCTATCCGTAAAGGTGTATTGGCTGTAGAATTATTCCCAGTATTATGTGGTTCTGCTTATAAAGACAAAGGGGTTCAACCAATGTTAGATGCAGTTATTGATTTCTTACCTGCTCCTACTGATATTCCTTCAATTAAGGGGATTGATGAAGATGGTAATGAAATTGAAAAACATGCTTCAGACGAAGAACCGTTTGCTGCATTAGCGTTCAAAATTATGGCTGACCCATTTGTAGGAAGATTAACTTTCTTCCGTGTATATTCAGGAACTGTTGATTCTGGATCGTATGTATTAAATTCAACAAAAGATAAGAAAGAACGTTTAGGACGTATTCTTCAAATGCATGCCAATAAACGTAATGAAATCCAAACAGTTTATGCTGGGGATATCGCAGCTGCTGTAGGGTTTAAAAATACAACTACTGGGGATACTATCTGTGACGAAAAGAATTTCGTTATTCTTGAAAAAATGGAATTCCCTGAACCAGTTATTGAACTTGCTATTGAACCAAAAACAAAACAAGATCAAGATAAATTAGGTGTTGGATTATCTAAATTAGCTGAAGAAGATCCAACTTTCAGAACATTTACAAACCCTGAAACTGGTGATACAGTTATCGCAGGTATGGGTGAATTACACTTAGATGTAATCGTTGACCGTTTAAGAAGAGAATACAAAGTAGAAGCTAACGTAGGTGCTCCACAAGTAGCTTATCGTGAAACAATCAAAACAGCTGCTGAATGTGAAGGTAAATATGTTAAACAATCTGGTGGTCGTGGACAATACGGTCACGTATGGATCAAATTTGAACCTAATGAAGGTAAAGGATTTGAATTCGTTGATGCTATCGTTGGGGGATCTGTTCCAAGAGAATACATTAACTCTGTTAAAGTAGGTCTTGAAGATGCTCTTGCAACTGGGATGATTGCTGGATATCCAGTATTAGATGTTAAAGCGACATTATTTGATGGTTCTTACCATGATGTCGATTCATCAGAAATGGCATATAAAGTTGCTGCAAGTATGGCATTAAAAGCTGCTGGTAAAAAATGTGATCCAGTTATCTTAGAGCCAATCATGGCTGTAGAAGTAACTGCACCTGCTGAATACTTAGGTAGTGTAATGGGTGACGTATCTTCACGTCGTGGTATGATCGAAGGACAAGAAGAAAGAGGAAATGCTGTTACAGTGCAAGCTAGTATTCCTTTATCAGAAATGTTCGGATATGCTACTGATTTAAGATCATTTACACAAGGTCGTGGTAACTACACAATGATCTTCGATCGTTATGAACCAGTACCTAAATCTATTAGAGAAGAAATTATTAAGAAAAACGGTGGAAACAACTAGTATCCAATCAAAATCTTATTGATTTTTTCAACTAAATAAATTAGAATGTATATGTACAAAAATATAAACTAGGAGGAACCTTAAATGGCTAAGGAAAAATTTGACCGCTCAAAAGCGCATGTAAATATCGGAACTATTGGTCACGTTGACCATGGTAAAACAACTTTAACTGCTGCTATTACAACAGTATTATCAAAAGATGGACAAGCTCAAGCAATGGATTATGCTGCTATCGATGCTGCTCCAGAAGAAAAAGAACGTGGTATCACAATCAACACTGCACACGTTGAATACCAAACTGCAACTCGTCACTATGCACACGTTGACTGTCCAGGCCATGCTGACTACATCAAAAACATGATCACTGGTGCTGCACAAATGGACGGTGCTATCTTAGTAGTTGCTGCTACAGATGGACCAATGCCTCAAACAAGAGAACATATCTTATTATCTCGTCAAGTAGGTGTACCTTACATCATTGTATTCTTAAATAAATGTGATATGGTTGATGACGAAGAATTATTAGACTTAGTAGAAATGGAAGTTCGTGAATTATTAAATGAATATGACTTCCCAGGTGATGACACTCCAGTTATCCGTGGTTCTGCTTTAAAAGCTTTAGAAGGAGATCCAAAATGGGTTCCAGCTATTCATGAATTAATGGAAGCTGTTGATTCTTATATTCCAACTCCAACTAGAGATACTGATAAACCATTCTTAATGCCAGTTGAAGACGTATTCACAATCACTGGACGTGGTACAGTTGCTACTGGACGTGTTGAACGTGGACAATTAAACTTAAATGACCCACTTGAAATCGTTGGTATTCATGAAACTAAAAACACTGTTGCTACAGGTATCGAAATGTTCCGTAAGTTATTAGATTACGCTGAATCTGGAGATAACGTAGGGGTTTTATTAAGAGGTGTTAACCGTGAAGAAATTCAACGTGGACAAGTATTAGCTAAACCTGGATCAGTTAATCCACACAAAAAATTCAAATCTCAAGTGTATATCTTAAGTAAAGATGAAGGTGGACGTCATACTCCTTTCTTCGCTAACTATAGACCACAATTCTACTTCAGAACTACTGACGTAACTGGTGTTATTGAATTACCAGAAGGTGTAGAAATGGTTATGCCTGGGGATAACGTTGAATTAACTGTAGAATTAATTGCTCCAATTGCAATTGAAAAAGGAACTAAATTCTCAATCCGTGAAGGTGGTAGAACTGTAGGTTCTGGAAATATCTCTGATATTATTGAATAATAATTACAGAAATTTGGAAAGTCACATTAGTGGCTTTCTTTTTTTACATTTTGAAAATAATTGAAACCGCTTGAAAAGCACCCTTCACTTAGGTATAATATAAGAGCAGATATAAATCTGAAAATTCATTGTTATAAGGAGATATCAAAATGGATGAACAAGAACAAATCGTAATTAACCTAATTGTAAACAGTGGTAGTGCTCGTAGCTCTGCAATTGAAGCAATTCAATATGCAAAAGCTGGTGACTTAGCAAAAGCTGATGAATCATTACAACAAGCTAAAGAAACAGTAAACGAAGCTCATCATTCTCAAACAGAATTAATTCAAGCTGAAATTCGTGGAGAAAAAGCACCATTAAACTTATTAATGGTACATGCTCAAGACCACTTAATGACTGCTTTGGTAGTTATTGACTTAGCTCAAGAATTTATTGATGTTTACAAAAAAATCGGGTAATTTTACTAGTTAGGTGAATAAATACCATTCCTTTTTGAAGGAGTGGTATTTTTTTACAAAAAAAGACAAAAAAGGCTTTACAAGACAAAAGGGATATGGTAAATTAAATAGGCACTCGAGGAAAGGGACGTAAGGACCGGAGAGAAAAAGCAAAAAAAGTTAAAAAAAAGATTGACTAAAAAGCGAAAAGAGTGTAAGATATTCAAGTCGGCAAAAGAAGCCGGAGAGATCATTGAAAACTAAACAGAATTAAGAAACACACGTCAATATCCAGAAGGAT
>NZ_JAHPYJ010000026.1:0-50520 GCF_019041935.1 Erysipelatoclostridium sp. MSK.7.34 | reverse complement strand
AGAGGGCTGGCTCAGGCAGGAGCAAATGGAATCATCGTAGCACGTCATATTATTGAACATCTTAAATAGTAAGGTAAAAATCCTGTTTTAGACAGGATTTTTCTATTTTGACAGGTGTAGTATCATGGTGGTAAACTTAATAATAAGACCATAGGGAAGGAGAAACTTAAATGAATGTTTTTGTTACTTCATTATTAAAAATAATTAATAATCCGGATATTCAAGATACTAATTATAATATTGCTTATTATTTATTACTGCACTATTATGATGTTTTTGAAATGACACTTCAGGAAATTGCAGATGCATGTTATGTTTCTGTTTCTACTCTCAATCGCTTTTTTAGAATATTTGGATTTAAAAAATTTTCAATTATTAAAGATTTAATGCAAGTCCATGCGGCGGCACGAATAAGTCAGTTGGAGGAACGTTCGATTCGCAAAAATAATCAACAAGTTAATCAGCTTTTAAAACCGCTATTAGATAACGATGATTATTGGACAGTATCAGATCAAGGATTAATAAATCAGTGCTGTGAGATGATTAAAAAATGTAGCCGTGTTATTTTAATCGGTTCGAATGAGATGATGGATTCATTATTGCGTTTTCAAGGTGATATGGTGATGATGCAAAAACTTGTGATTCAAAATACTATTTATAATAATAATTATATCGAACCTCAAGCGGATGATTTAATTATTTTGCTTTCAATGACAGGAAGAATTGCGGAGTTAAAACCAACTTTGATTGAACATTTATTAGTGGGGAAAAACAATCTTATTTGTGTTGGCTATAAAAATTTTCTTTGTGAAAAAGCCCTATTTTTAAAAATTCCTAGTTACCTAGATGAGACGCTAGAAAATATGATTTTAGATAACTATTTTCAAAATATAGCTTATTGTTATTATGGTGGTTATTATGATAATAGGTAAACTAAACTTAATTTTGTGTACTTCTTCATATAATAGTAATGATTATCTTTTAGCAGCGTATCTGATCAAAAAAAGTAATCAGATTGAATCAATCAAGATGGTTGATATTTTAAAAGATACAAAAGTATCAAAATCAACTTTATTACGTTTTTTAAAAAAATTAGGCTATAAAAACTACACTGACGTTCAATACTTGATTACTAAAGAGAAAAAACATCAAGAAATATTTAAAGAGAGAATTATTGAGAAAAATTTAAGAGATAAGTTAGCAAAAAAACAAAGACTTATAGTAATTGGTGATAGTTACTCAGTTAGCTCACTAATTGTATATAAACAAAAGTTTTATGAAATTGGGATAGATTTAGATATCCAATTATCATTAAAGTCATATGGACAGATGGTAGTTGAAAAAAAGTTTACTGAGAGTGACTTAATAATAGTCGTATCTCTATATAAAAGTGATTTGGATTTAATGGCAGAATTTTTTAGTGGCTATCTTGAATTGAAACATTTTATTAAAGAACAAAAGATTGATCATTTATATGTAGGAAAGATTGCGACGGGGAATCGTAATCTTGATGAGTGCTATAGAATTGATGATAACATTAATTTTAGTGAAGCAATTTATCAGCTTTGTAGTTTGTTTGAGAAAATTTATAATTTTTATGCTTTGTAAGGTTCAAAATATGCCCCTTTTTATTATTTATCAATGATTTTCTTTATTATAGAAACCACGCCAAATAAAAGCAATTTCAAAATGAGGTTGTGATAAAATATTAATAGAAAAGAGAAAAGGAGGCTAGATTTATGAGAAGATTAAAATTAGAAATAATCAGCTTATTATGTTTATCATTTATAGAGGCTAATATAACAACATTGATGGCAGTAGCCAGCCGTTAGGTATATATTTACCGCATGACTATGATACAAATAAAACTTATAAGACAATTTATCTTGCACATGGTGGTGGGGGAAATGATGTTGAGTGGATGAATATCGCTTCAGCAAATAATATTATGGATAATCTAATTGCTGATGGTGAAGTGGCTGACGCAATTGTGGTTACTAAGGATAATACATATTTTAACTTTGAAAAGGGTGATAGCCTAAAAAATCTTACAGAATGCATTATGCTTTACATTGAAAAGAATTATAGTGTTTCAGCAAATTCCCAAGATAAAGTACTAGCTGGTCTGTCTAGTGGAGCTACAGTTACAGTTCAAGCAATGTTCTATAGTAATGAAACATTTGGCTATTATGGTGTATTTTCACCGAGTCGTACATTAGATTTTGTTGAAGAAACATTAACACTGGAAATGGTTGCAGCGTTTCCCAAAGTATCACAATACTATGTGAGTGTAGGAATTTTTGATATTTTTGTTAGGCGGAATGTCAATGTTCAAATTAATGAAGAATTGATAAAAGCCGGAGCTAATGTAGTTTTTGAATGGAAAAATGGAGCTCATGACTGGGGTGTATGGCGTAGTCAGTTCAGTGAATTTGTAAAAGATTATTTGTGGGATCGTGAAACAGTAGTTTCAACTCCATCTAATCCTGATGCCGATGTTGCTCCCCAATCAAATTCAACAGCTGCTGTAAAAACTGGCGATAGTGTCGATATGACAGGATTGTTGATCATAAGCGGTTTATCATTATTAGGAATTTCAATACAATACTATTATAGACATCGTAAAACACATTAATAAAAACTTTTAAATAATTAGATATAATCTCGCCAAAGTAGATAGATGTGATAATATAATCTTACCAAGACTATAGAAGTGAGATTTTTATTATGGAAAAAATTGAAAGGTATAGCAATATATTTAAGTTTTAGAAAGAACAAAAATTAAAGAAAGGAAATCATTAATAATATAAGACTATTGCTACCCCATAAAATGCTAGTTTATATCTAGTAAGTTAATTATTTTTGACCATTTGACAATAGATACATATAAATTTATAACATGACTTTTTATTTCCCTATTGACAGGTAGGAAATAGTTTAGTATACTCTATTCATACTATAACAGTAGGATAAGGGGAAGAAAAATGAATTTTGAACTACTACAACAGCTCAGAAATAATTTTCGGAATGGACGAATGTATTGTTTTTTATAAATCATAGATAACAAACATTAAGAAAAGAGGAAAATAAAATGAGTAAAGACAATTTAAGATTTGAAACTAAACAGTTACATGTAGGACAAGAAATAACTGATCCTACCGGAGCAAGAGCAGTGCCTATTTACCAGACAGCAGCTTATGTATTTGATAATTGTGATCATGCGGCAGCACGTTTTGGATTAAGTGATGCTGGTAATATTTATGGACGCTTAACTAATCCAACTGAAGATGTTTTTGAACAAAGAATGGCAGCTTTAGAAGGTGGGGTAGCAGCATTAGCAGTAGCTTCAGGAGCGGCTGCAGTGACTTATGCGATTGAAAGTATTACACGAAGTGGTGATCATATTGTGGCAGCTAAACAAATTTATGGGGGGACATATAATTTATTAGCTCACACACTGACAAATTATGGTGTTAATACAACATTTGTTGATAGTGATGATCCCGAGAATTTTAAATTAGCGTTACAAGAAAATACCAAAGCGATTTTTATAGAGTCATTAGGAAATCCTAATTCAAGTTTAGTTGATGTTGAGGCAGTTAGTAAAATTGCTCATGAGCATGGTATTCCATTAATTATTGATAATACATTTGGAACACCATATTTATTTAGGCCAATTGAACATGGAGCAGATATTGTTGTGCATTCAGCAACTAAGTTTATTGGCGGGCATGGAACTACTTTAGGTGGTGTAATTGTCGATTCTGGAAAGTTTGATTGGCAGGCTTCAGGGAAGTTCCCACAATTAAGTAAACCTGATCCAAGTTATCACGGTGTTATTTTTACTGAAGCTGCTGGAGCTGCCGCCTTTGTAACTAGAATTAGAGCAGTAGTATTACGTGATAAGGGAGCGACTATTTCTCCGTTCAATGCTTTTCTTTTATTACAAGGATTGGAGACATTATCACTACGAGTAGAGCGTCATGTAGAAAATGCTTTAAAAGTGGTTGATTATTTAAGTAAACATCCTAAAGTTGCAAAAGTTAATCATCCATCACTAAATAATAGTCCTTATCATGAATTATATCAACGATATTTCTCACATGGAGCTGGATCAATTTTTACTTTTGAAATTGCTGGTGACGAAAATGATGCTAAGAAATTTATAGATAATTTAGAAATTTTTTCTTTATTAGCAAATGTAGCTGATGCGAAATCATTAGTAATTCATCCTGCTTCAACAACGCATTCACAAATGAATGAAGCTGAATTAGCAGCATCTGGAATTAAAGCTAACACTATTAGATTGTCAATTGGTTTAGAGCATATAGATGATTTGTTAGAAGATATCGAAAATGCATTTGACCATGTATAAAAAATAAAAATACGTCAATAATATAACTAGAAATTGTTGTTGCTTAAAATTTCTATTGACCAAAAGCTATCCCAGAGGATAGCTTTTAAGTTATTAGTGGCTTATAATGTAATTGAGGTGATCATTATGAGTGAGTTAACTAAAATACCTTATGTTGGTAAAGCAACTGCTGCATCATTGAATTTAATTGGTTATGAAACGATAGCTTCTTTAAAAGGCGCTGACCCAGAAGAAATGTATCAAAAAGAATGTGATGTTAGAGGACAAATGGTAGATCGCTGCCAACTTTATATGTACCGTATGGTAGTATATTATGCAAGTAGTAAAAATCCAGATCCCAAAAAGTTAAAATGGTGGATTTGGAAAGATTGATATTGACAATAATTGGAAGATAAGTTAAGATTACAAAGATGAATAAAGGCGATGAATAGAGGAGTAATTGTATTTTATGTGTTTAAGAGAGTCTCGGCTGGTGGAATGGGATAACACAGGATATAATGAAAAAAGACTAGGAGCTGTATCTAGGATATTAAGGTTGATTAGATAACGTGAGCCACGTTACAGGCAAAACTATTATTTGATAGTTGTTGAGGTTAATAAGGTGACTTATTAACGAATTAGGGTGGTACCACGATACTCTCGTCCCTTTAGCGGATGAGAGTTTTTTATATTTTAGGAGGAAAAAATGGAAGAAAGAAAGTTTAGCGAACAAGAGTTAGTTCGCCGTGAAAAATTACAAGAGCTAGTAGATAAGGGAATTGATCCTTTTGGACAACGGTTTGATGTTACTGCATATTCAAAAGAAATTAAGGAAACTTACGGTGATAAGACGCATGAAGAATTAGAAGAAATGGCTGTTGAGGTTAAAGTCGCTGGAAGAATTATGACAAAGCGTCGCAAAGGGAAAGTGTGCTTCATGCATATTCAAGATCGAGATGGTCAAATCCAGTTATATGTACGTAAGGATGCAGTCGGTGAAGATGTTTATGAAATTATCAAAAAAGGTGATATTGGAGATATCGTTGGTGTAAAAGGAACCGTATTTATGACAAATACAGGGGAATGTTCTATTAAGGTTGAAGAGTATACTCATTTAACTAAGGCTTTACGTCCTTTACCAGAAAAATATCATGGATTAAGTGATGTTGAAGAACGTTATAGAAGAAGATATGTTGATTTAATCATGAATGAAGAAGCTCGTAAAATTGCTTTTGCAAGACCAAAAATAATTCGTTCTATTCAACATTATCTAGATAATCAAGGCTATGTTGAGGTAGAAACACCTGTATTAAATCCAATTTTAGGTGGTGCCAGTGCGAGACCTTTTGTTACTCATCATAATGCTTTGGATATGAATTTTTATTTACGTATTGCAACTGAATTAGGATTAAAGAGATTAATTGTTGGTGGTATGGATGCGGTTTATGAAATTGGACGTTTATTCAGAAATGAAGGAATGGATAGAACACATAATCCTGAATTTACAACAATTGAAGTTTATAAAGCCTTTAGTGACCTTGAAGGGATGATGGATTTAACTGAAGGAATTATTTCAAATGCAGCTAATGAAGTTTGTGGTACATATGAGTTAGAATATAAGGGAAATAAGATTTCTTTAGCACCAGGATTTAAACGTATTTCAATGACAGATGCAATTAAAGAAAAAACAGGAATTGATTTTGCTGATCAATTAAGCTTTGATGATGCTAAGAAATTAGCAGAAGAGCATCATATTGAGGTAGAACCTCATTTTGGCTATGGTCATATTATCAATGAATTCTTTGAAAAATATGTTGAAGAAACAATTATTGAACCGACATTTGTCTATGGTCATCCAATTGAGATTTCACCACTTGCAAAGAAGAATTTAGATGATCCACGTTTTACACAACGTTTTGAATTATTTATCTGTGGTAATGAATATGCTAATGCATTTACTGAATTAAATGATCCAATTGATCAGTATGAAAGATTTGCTAATCAGTTAAAAGAAAAAGAATTAGGTAATGATGAAGCTAATGAAATGGATTTAGATTATGTAGAAGCATTGGAATATGGATTACCACCAACAGGTGGAATGGGTATGGGAATTGATAGACTTGTTATGTTATTAACTGGACAAGAATCAATCCGTGAGGTAATTTTATTCCCTCATATGAAAAATAAGTAAGATAATTGCAAGTGAATAGAGATTGAAAAAGCTCGTTATAATCGTATAAACTCACGATTTTACGGGCTTTTTGCTTTGTGTGGGAAAGGAGTGATTTTAAAAAGAAAACTGTCAAAAAACTGTCAAGAATGTGAGGTGGAAAAATAAGTAAAGATTGTCATCACAGTGAGGCGACAATTCAAAACGATTAAAATAAATAAAATATTTTCCACGTAGTAAGTGGAAAATCATGATGGGAAGAAATATTGGACTCATTGAATCCAATATTAGAAAGTTTTTATATGTGAGTATAAGAGTACGGACTAAAGTACTGACTAAAAAAGGCTACCTTATGGCAACCTTCAACCTATGTATTTGTTATGTAAGTGATACTGTTCTAGTAACTGTACCATTCTTTACATCAAATTCAACAATATTTAAATTGAATTTTAATGGTAATTTATGACCTGAAAAAAGTCCAATAAACATTTCTATTGTTTGATCTATTTCATTAACAACAATATCAACACGTTTGAATTCATTGATTTTATCAAACATGAAGAATGGTGCTATGAAATCAGCCACAGTTCTTTGATTTACATTTTCTCCGTCTTTAATATTACATCTAGCATGAAATGAATCAACTAAGATTTTATTATTAGGCTCACGTTTTTTAGTAGCAACACCAGAAAAAATCATTTGTGAACCATCTAATGTAGTATATGAAGGATTAAAGATGACATTATATCCATTAAGGTATAAATAACATAAGTATCTTTGATATACGGAAATTTTATTGATTTCATCAGGTGTTAATCCATTTTTTTCAGTAGGTATTGTACACAGTATTTGTTGAGCAATATCAATTGGTTGAACTTCTAATATTTCAGCTAGTTTATGTATTGTTTGCATACTTGGATTTTTAACATTATCAGCAAGTATCTTACGAATTGCGACAGTAGTCATATCTAACTTGTTTGCTAATTCATCAAGTGACATATTTGAATTGTCTATTAAATTTTGCATAAATGTTGCATAACTCATTATATTCACATCCTTTACATGTTGATTATAACATCATTGAAGTGGAAAATAAACACTAAATTAAATAAACGCAAATAAATTATTGCAAATAGTTTAAATCTGTTATATATTATAGTTGTAAACTAAAGGCAATAATATATAATGCAAATAGTTTACAGAGAGGAGTGATGCTTATGATTGTATTAGAGATTGAAAATAAAAAGGTTAATTAGCCGCGTCTGGTAAACTTGCTAATTAACCACCAACCGAAAGAAGAACCCTTAGGTATTTTTCTTTCATTTAGAATTATATCAAATTTTGGTTCTTCTTTCTATCATTTATGAAAGGAGATTTAAAATGCCAAGTTATACACAAGAAGAATTGTTAAAAAAAGATTTTAAAGATGTTGATAAAGGTATTTTCGGTGGATTGCTTAGAAGTGGATTATATATTCTAGGTGCAACAAGTAAAGTCGGAAAAACAATGATTGCAACATCATTAGCCAATGCAGTAGCAACTGGTACAGAATATTTAGGAAGAACGAACAGAAAGGGGAAGGTTATTTATTTTGATAATGATAACTATGATTTTGAAACGAAAGATAGAATACTAGCCCTAAAATTCGTTGGAACACCTAATATTAGATATGTATTTGGAGAAGATGCATCAAGTATTCGCAATGTTAAAAATGAATTGAAATATGAAATAGAGGACTTAGAAAATTATATATTAGTGATTATCGATTCATTTATTGGACTAGATGAATTTATTGAAGAAGATCAAAGTTATCAAAAATTATATCCAGTTATTAAAGATTTAAGAGATTTCATTATAGAAAGAGGTTTAGTATGTATTATCTTACATCATACAAAGAAAGGTGAAGCAACTGGACAAGATAAGTTAATTGGTTCTAAAGCAATGACTGGTGCAACTACTGGAACAATTATTATCAATGTAGCAACAGAGTTTTCTAAAACAGGAACGCTAGAATTTATCTTAAGACATAAAAAAGATAGTATTCCAATTAAGAAAGATGTTGATGATATTAATTGGATTCTTGGCGAAGATGAAGAAGATGGAATGGAGGAAATTCCAAGAAATATTTTAAACTTAATCAACGCAGTAGTTTCTAGAGAAAGCAAAGAAATTAAAGGTACAGCCCAAGAAGGTGTAAATGAAACTAAAATGGAAGTCAATCCTTTTTCTTTGTTTAAGTATCTAGTAAAACACAAAGAAATTCTTGAACAAAATTATATTTATTTTGAAAAAGGCAAATCGGGAAAAAGATTTATTTTAGTTCGATATGAAGGAGAAAACGTATGATTTGGGACAGTTGGACAGTTACGAACGTATATGCTTTAAAGTGTCCGAAGTGTCCAATGATAAGATTAAAATTCGTGATTAAAAAATCAAAAGCAACACCAAAAAAATATGGTGTAGCAAGTTATACCAAAATGCGTGGCTTTTGGAAACTTGCCCTGCTGGGAGCTTTTGTTTTAAGTAGTGTGATGTAAATGGCACACGTTGAAAAGTATATGAGAAGTGATATTACAGGTTTAGCAATTCATTATGAACGTCGTGATGGACATCAGTTATCTAATGAAGATATTGATATAAGTAGAAAGCATTTGAATTATAATCTAGCAAGTGAATTACAACCTTTAACATCAGAACAATTTATCAAACAACGATTAAGTGAAGTGAAACATATCAATCGTAAAGATATAAAAGTGATGGTAGATTGGATTGTAACTTTACCAAAGAATGTACTTGAACAATACGAAGATAACTTCTTTAAATTCACTTATGAATTTTTAAAAGAAAGATATGGTGCTAAAAATATAGTTGGTGCATGGGTACACAAAGATGAAAAAACACCACATATTCATTTTAGTTTCGTTCCAGTAATTGAAGTTGATGGAGTTGAAAAATTGAATTGCAAGACAATAATTTGTAGATCAGAATTAAAGAGGTTCCATCCAGAACTACAACAACATTTAGAAGAGAAACTTGGATATACACCAGAAATTTTAAATGAAGCAACAATCAATGGAAACAGAACGATTAAAGAGTTAAAACAACATGAGGATCTAAACTTTAAAAAGAGTATAACGAATATCACGAATCATATAAATGCAAGTCAAGAAATAGTTGCACAAGCAGAGAAGATTGACTTTGAGGCATCAGGATTATTGGAAAAAACGAAATCACTAAAGAAAAGTAATGAAGTGATTGATGAGTTTAAATATCAAAATAAAGTATTACAAGCAGATAATATATCTTTAGGTCAATTGGTTGTTGTTCAAAAAGAAGAACTTGATTGTTATCGCAGAATGCCTTTGGCAAAACAATTAAAAGAGAAAGAACAGGTAATTGATAATTTGTATTCATCCATTGGTTCGCTCGAAAAAGAGATTGATGATTATAAATATGATAATTATAAACTTAGAGAAAACAATCATATAGCGACTAATAAGATTGACAAGTTAAAGCAAGAAAAACATCTGTTTGAAACATTTATTGAGATGGTCGGTTTATCAAAGGTGTTTGAAACTTTCAAAAGAAAGTATATTGCGAATGATTATCAAATAGATATTCATGATTTAAAAGATATTTGTGAGAAAGCAATTTCCAAAGTGAAAAAAGTGTTTGAAACCATCTCAAAGAGAATTGATTTCTTGAACAAAAATAATAAAGAACAGGATGAAATAATTATTCATCGAAAGAAAAACGAAGAACATTTACGTTAGGAGGTATATTGTATGACAGATTTAAGAATGTATACACAAGAAGAAGTGGCAGAAATGTTGCATACACATATTGGTACGATTACAACATTAAGAGAAATTGGTATTCTACCTGCAATTAGAACTGGTAAGAATTATATGATTACTAAAGAAAGTATTATGGAGTTTCAAAAGAATTATGCTGGATTAGATGTTTCTAATCGTGTAAAAGCAATTGAAGCTTATAGATTAGTTAAAAATAGATTGGAGGCTTAATATATGTCGATTCGTAAAAGACCAAGTAAGAAAGCATTGTCGGGGTACACTTATCAAGTGTACTTCCCATATGTTGATTCTATGGGAATTCATAGAGAATATTTTAAAGGTGGATTTACTACAAAGAAAGATGCGCAAACTCATGAAGCAATTAAGCGAAAAGAGTTTATGGATTATGGTGATGTGTTGGCAAATAGAGAAATTACTTTTAATGAAGTGTTTGAGGAATATATGGAAGTGGAAGGTATGGCGAAATATGCTCATTCAACCAAACTTTATTATCAGAATACCTATAAGAAACATATTAAAAATACAATTGGTATGTGTAAGTTAAGAATGTTGAAATATAAAGATATTCAGAAATATTTTAATGATTTAAAAGTTGGTTTAAGTACAGCAAAAAATATTAAGAAAGTATTTCATGTAACATTTAAATACGGTTTGCGTGCTGATTATATAAGAGAAAATCCTATGTCTTATGTACAGTTGCACATTGAACCTACCAAAAATGAAGAAAAGGAAACAATTGTGATTACAAAAGAACAGTTAGATGAAATGTTACAAAAGATTATTGTGGTAAATAAACATACTCGTGATTTTGATTACACACAGTTTAACTATTACTCATATGCAGTTGCTTTATTTATCGGTTGGTATACTGGACTTAGAATTAGTGAAACCTTAGGGTTAAAGAAAAGTAACTTTGATTTAGAAAATAATACGATTAAGATTGAAAGAAGATTGCAGTATCATGGTGTACGAAAGAAAGATTTACATGATACAAAGAGATTGAAATCAAAGAAAGCAAATGCGATCTTGCCTATGGCAGAAAAGTTAAAAGAAGGTTTGAAGATTTGGTTTGAGAAAAATCCATACGATAATGTAATTTGTGATATTTATGGTAATAAGATTTTACCAGCATCTATGAATTATCGTGTCAAATGTGTTGCAGTTGAAATGGGTATCCCAGAATTTCATTATCACTGTTTACGTCATACATTTTCTACTGCATTAGCAGATAATGATATTCGACCAAGAGTAAGAATGGAGCTGGTTAGACATTCAAATATTGATTTAACTGAAAGAGTTTATATGCATGTGAAAGAATCAAGCAAAGTAAAAGCGATTGAAAATGTGTTTGGAAAGGAAGGGATGTAGTATGAATAAAATTGAATATAGCAAGGTTGGGGATTATTATATCCCTAACCTTAAAGTAAAACCTAGAAGAAATGTATCATTAGGTAAATATGGAAGAATGAGATTAAATTATTTAAAAGAACACGAGAGTGCACATTACAATGCTCTCTTGATGAATGATGAATTATATGATCATTTGATTGAGATAGATAAACAAGCTTATGAAATGCACGATAGACTTGTTGAACAGTATAAAGAAAAATGGACAATTACTGAAGAATTAAAACAAACGAATCAAATGGAATGGGTTAGACAGATGAATTTGATAAAAAGAATAATTGAACAAATTGTGTATGATGCTCTTATTATGAAGTAAAAATTACTCCCCATGAAACGTGGGGAGTAGTTTATTTAGATAAAACAAAAATATATTCATGAGCTAAGAGATAAAAATTAAGATTTTGTATTTTGTTTTGCCAGTATTTTGTTGAACTACAATTATGTTGTTCCTTGATTATAATCTCTTTTAAAGTGAAGCCATTATTTAAGAAAACTTGCATTGTATTAAAACCTAAAGGTATAACATTCCCATTTTTTCTAATATCGCCAATCATAAAAGAACAATTATGTCCTTGTTTTAAAACACGATACAATTCTTTACTCACTTTATCCATATGTAATAAAAAATCTTTATAATCTAGTAATGATAAATCGTTCTCAAGATTTTTACTATATTTGATTATATTTGTATAAGGTGGATGAGTACAGATGAAGTCTATTGAATTATCTTTGAGCATAGTCATTTTTTTAGCATCACATTGATATAATTCGATTTTAGCAGAATTGTGACAATCAAAATGTAATCGTTTTTTAGAAATATTGAGAGCATCATTGTTAATATCTACTCCAATAGCATTTCTATTTAATAATTTTGCTTCAATAAGTGTTGTTCCTGAACCGGCAAAACAATCTAGTATAAGATCATTCTGTTTGGTATATTTGAGAATTAAATTTTTAGGGATATGAGGAGACCAATTTCCTCTATAATCGCCTTTGTGTGTAGCCCAACTTCCTCGATCAGGAAAACTCCATATAGTTGTATTTTGTAATTCGTATGTTTTCATATAAAACACCTCCTATTATATATATACGTAGAAAAATACAAAATTCCTTTAAAAAAATGCAAAAAGATTTAATTTTCTTTAGTTGAGTTTATTTTTCCTTGAAAAAATTCGTTTTTATTTAGTTTTACCTGAGAATATGATAAAATAGCCATGATATAGGAAGGAGTGTTTTTAATGGCAAATCAGAAAAATTTAGTATTAAGTCCAGTTTTAAAATGGGTCGGTGGCAAAAGACAGCTATTGAATGATATAATTCCTATGATACCTAAAAATTGTTCAACTTATGTTGAACCGTTTATTGGAGGTGGGGCTGTATTATTTGAATTACAACCCAAGAAAGCGATAATAAATGATTTTAATAGTGAGTTAATTAATGTTTATACAGTTATCAGGGACTACTCTGAAGAACTAATCAAAGAATTACAATTTCACAAAGATAATAATACATCAGAACACTTTTATGCAGTTAGAGAATATGATAGAAAACCAGAATTTTTTTCTCAAATGACCCCTGTACAAAAAGCAGCAAGAGTTATTTATTTGAATAAAACTTGTTATAATGGCTTGTATAGAGTGAATTCTGCTGGACAGTTTAATTCTCCATATGGGAAGTACAAAAATCCAAATATAGTGAATGAAACGGTCATTAGAGCGATGTCAAAGTATTTCAATGAAAATAATATTGTCATTAAAAATGAAGATTTTAAAGAAGCATTAAAAGGATTGAGAAGAGGTGCATTTGTTTATTTAGATCCACCATACATGCCAATATCTAGTTCATCTTCATTTACAGGTTATACTGAAAATGGTTTTAATGAAGACAAACAAAGAGAATTAAAAGAATTATGCGATAAATTAGATAAAAAAGGTATAAAATTCTTACAATCAAATTCTGATTGTGAATTTATACGAGAGTTATATAGTGGTTATAGAATAAAAACTATTAAAGCGAAAAGAGCTATTAATAGTAAAGGGAATTCTAGAGGAGAAATAAATGAGGTGTTGATATACAATTATGAGTAAAAATAAGGATTTATCAGTAGATGAAGCTTGGGAAAAGTTATTAGAAAAATATGACATTGTAAAGAAAATAGAAGAAGATGGGATATTTCATATTGAGGCTTCACAAATAAAAGAATTTAAAGAGCCGAGATTAATGTCAAAATGGGATAGTTCAGAACAATTGCCTTCTGCTTTGAAGCGCAATAAAATCAATATCTTGCCTAATAGTAGACGTTCTTATGTATTAGGAGATTTTCTTTTGTACCAAGATATTCCTGAACTGGAAGAACATGTAACAAAAATGACTGCAGTAGAATTACCAGAATATGAAAGTATAGATATTAACAATATTACATCTGAAGCTAATGCGATTAATGTATTAATATTATCAAAAATATTAGATGACTTTTTGGGTACTGATGAAAATGTTGGTACATTTAATGGGCGTATGGGTACAGGTACATTTGATTTCGATGTTAATACTGTGGGAGGATCGAAACAACATATTCTAGTCAATAACGCTCAATGTGAAATAGATGGTGGATTTGAAAATTCAGAGTCAGTAGTAATTATGGAAGCCAAAAATGTAGTCCATCCTGATTTTCACATTAGACAACTTTATTATCCATATAGATTATGGAAAACTAAAGTTAACAAACCGATTAGACTTGTTTTCTCAATATATTCAAATAAAATTTATCGTTTATTTGAATATGAATTTACTGATATAAACGATTATTCATCAATCAAATTGATTAAGAATAAAAACTATTCTCTTCAAGATACAGAAATTACATTAGAAGAACTAATTGAAGTTAGAAATGCTACACCAATAAAGTTTGATGATAATCAAGAAGATAAGAGTTTACCTCCATTTGTTCAAGCGGATTCATTTGATAGAATAATTTCTTTATTAGAGAATATGAATGATAATCCAATGAATGATGAAGAAATAGCAGAGTTAATGCATTTTGGTTCTAATTTAAGTAACGGAAAACCAGTTTTCAGACAATCTCAATATTATTACAATGCAGGAAAGTATTTAGGATTATTTGAAAAGATTCGTACTGAAGAAAATGAAGTGAAATCAGTTTTAACATCTTTAGGTAAAAAAATTTATAAAATGCAATATAAAGAAAGGCAATTAAAGTTAGTTTCTTTAATTTTAGAACATCAGGTATTTGCTGATTTCTTTGATGAGATTATTGCGAATTTTGGTGAATTACCTGAAAACAAGGATATTCAAGAAAGAATGAGAGAATTAAATGTTTGCAACGAAGGACAGATTGCTAGAAGGTCACAATCTGTAAGATGTTGGTTGAAGTGGATTTTCAATTTAATTAGATTATCATAAAAGGAGGTAATTTAGTGAACTTTTTGAATAATTTTCAATCTGAATTAATTTCTCAAACATCAATAGTTCATTATATTGAATTTCAATTTGAACAAGAATTAAACAAAGTAAGAAGATATCTTAATGTTGAAATTAAAGATGAGCTTTATAATAATAATTCAAATTATATGAAGTTGATTCTTTCGACTTGTGATGAGTTATTAAGTCGAAATTCTAAATCTTATGTTGCAGAGAAAGAGTTACCTGCTATCGCTAGAAATGTTGATGTTAGAGAACCTATAGGTGAAGTGATTGAATATTGCATTGAAACCTTGGAAGCCGGAGGAGAATTAGGAGTTGCTGAGTTAAAACAAGAATTAGATAAAATAAACAAAGAAAATGATGAAGATTATTGTTACTATGATTTTACAGAACAGCAGATAGAAGAAATGATTGATTCTGCATACATTATTAAAGATTATAGAAAAAATTATGAATTGAAAGAGCGAGATGAATGATCAATTCATTTAAAACTAGTATTAAACTTGTAGATAATTCATCATTATCAAATATATTTAGACAATCTTTTATAAATATTTTTTCGATTTTTGATGCTTATGTATTTGAATATATAGAAGAATTCTTTTGTGCTTATCCAAAAGAATTAAGCCTATTTTTAGAGGTGAAAAATAACGAAAAATTAAATTTACTTTAGACGAAGTAGTAGATTTTGAAGATATAGAAAATCTAAAAAACGAGATGATACATAAGCAACTTGCAGGTAGATACTTGAGCGAATTAATAAATAAATTAAAAAAATATAGACCTTCTCTATTTACAGGTGTTGAATATCCAGTGTTAATGGAAATGATCGAACGTAGAAATATTCATTTACATAATAAGGGAATTGTGGATGAAAAATATTGTGGTTTTTTTAATATATATCATTTTTGTGATGGAGAATACGCATTTATTGATGATAAATATTTATTCACTATAGTTTTTAATACATTATCTCAATTTACCAAAAACATGGAAAAAGAGTTGAATATTGATAATGTAAAATGATGATTTAAAAAATTATTTTCTATTAAGAGAGTAATTTTTTTTATTAATTTATTGACAATATAACGAAATAGCGTTATTATGATAATGCGATATCCGGAATATCGAATTATATATAAGTCTGTTAATATTATGGTGTTAACTAGACAGAAAAGAGGTAAATATGTTAGAAAAAACAATGGTGGTAAAAGATAGTTCGTTTAGAAAGTTGGACGATCCATTTGAAAATGGAAAATCAAGAAAATACGTGTTTTATGTAAAGGTTGATGATGTTGCTGAAGGAATTCCAATGACAACAAATCCAAGAGATCAGAAATTGACATCAAATGTAGCAAAAGCGATTACTGACTCTTTGACAAGCAACGATGGATATTTTCATTTGAAAAATAGAGGTATTGTTGTATCTGCACAAAAAGTGAATTATAATAATAAAACCGGAAAGGTTACTATTTATTTTGAGAATACACAATATCATGGGAATATAGATGGAGGACATACTTATAAAATTGTATGTGATCACAAAGGTGAAAATCTAGACCAATATGTTCAATTCGAGATAATGACAGGGGTAGAAGATATAATTGAAAATCTTGCTGAAGCAAGAAATACGTCTGTTCAAGTAGATGAAAAATCAATGGCAGAATTAGCTCAAAAATTTGATCCTATAAAAGAAGCTTTAGAAGGCATGCCTTTTTATAGAAGAATTGCATTTAGACAAAATCAAAGTTCAGTTGATGAGGAAACAGGACGAAATGAAAAAATGATTGATGCACGAGAGGTAGTCGCTATTATAAATATGTTTAATGTTGATAAATTTACTGGTAGCAATCATCCGATTCAAGCCTATTCGTCAAAAGCAAAAATGTTAAGTATCTATTTATCTGATGTAGAATCATATAGAAAATATGTAAATATCATTCCAGATATTTTTGATTTATACGATGGAATTGAACAAGAGTTTGCAAAGGCATATAATGAAGCTGGAGGAAAATATGGTAGAAAGAAATATTCTGGATTCAAAGATGGAAATGTAATTGCAAAAAGTAAATTTGGATTACATGAGTTACAATACAAGATTCCAGATGGAATAATGTATCCAGTAGTTGCGGCATTTAGATCGTTAGTTAAATTTAACGAAAGTACAGGAAAATATGAGTGGAATTCAGGGGTAAATCCTCTAAAAATCTGGGACAAATGTAAAACAGAATTAGCTAGCAAGGTGATGAGTTTTGCTTCTTCAATTGGAGATAATCCAAATGCAGTAGGAAAAGATCAAAATGTGTGGGATTTAGCATATATGACAGTGCTTTTAAATAAAAGCAATTAATTTTGTATCAATAAGTAAAGAGAATAATTAATTGAATGGAGGGATATTCTTGACATATGAAATTAAATTAAAGGTAAAGGATTTGATTGATGAAAAAGGAATGACACAAAAAACTTTGGCACAACTATCAGGCATTCGAGAATCAACAATTAGTGATATAGTACGAGGTACAAGAACAGTTATAAATTTTGAACATTTGTCAAAAATAGCGGAAGCCTTGAAAGTAAATGATATTAGAGAACTTATTGATTTTAAATAGTAAGTATTGAGAATGAACAAATATGAATAGTAAAATATATTGGAATAACTGTCAAAAAGCTGTCAATTTTCTTTTAAATGGTGTACAATAAGGATACACAAATGAAAATATTAAGTATTTAAGGGATATTATTGAACTGCTTATTTTCCTAGATAACGATACTTTTTCAATCTCACATGAAGAATAAGTAAAGTCATGTATTTTCTTGTGAGAATTTCGTGAGAATGAAGCAGATTTCTTAAATGATATCTGCTTTTTATATGCATGAATCTAAGAATAATATCATTTCTTTCAAGCACTATAATTACGATATATTTTACAAATATATTGACGAATATCGATATGTATGTTAATATCACATCGAAGAAGATAGATATGAGGTGGTTTGATGGAAAAACAGTTTAATCAAGATGCTAAGGTTTTTAAAGCATTCTGCGATCCTAATCGTTTAAGAATATTAGATATTTTGAAATCCGGTGAACATTGCGCATGTAAATTGTTAGATATATTAGATGTTAGCCAATCTACGTTATCGCACCATATGAAACTGTTAACTGACGCTAAAATTGTAAATGTTAGAAAAGATGGGAAATGGTCTCATTATTCTTTATCTAAAGATGGTATACAGTTTGCAATAGAATATTTACAACAGCTCAAAGTATGAAATATGTAAATAAGTTAACTGTTGTATAAATTACCACCACTAAATAGGTGGAAATTTATTTGTTTTATACATCGAAATATATCGATATAAGGAGGGTGCTATGAGTCAAATTTTGCTATTTTTTCAAGACCAGATTCTTGGGATGCGATGGTTAAATGAATTGATTGGATCAATATTAACTAGCATTGGATTAAATATAGATGAAAAAATAGGTGGGATGTTGCATTTTTTTATTTATGATAGTATTAAGATATTTATATTATTATCGGTATTGATTTATATTATTTCATATATTCAAAGTTATTTTCCACCAGAAAAAACAAAAAAGATATTAGGAAGATTTTATGGTATTTGGGCAAATATATTAGGAGCTTTACTTGGAACAGTTACACCGTTTTGTAGTTGTTCATCGATTCCTATCTTCATGGGATTTACAAGTGCAGGCTTACCCTTAGGCGTAACATTCTCGTTTCTGATTTCTTCACCTATGGTTGATCTAGGAGCGCTGATATTATTAATGAGCATATTCGGATGGAAAGTGGCTGTGTTATATGTTATAGCTGGTTTGATTATATCTGTTGTTGGGGGAAGGTTGATAGAAAAACTTGGTATGGATGACCAAGTGGCTGATTTTATTAAACAGACAGATAATGTAGATGTTGGTTTTGTGAGCTTAACAGTCAAAGATAGACGAAACTTTGCAAAAGAACAAGTCATAGAAACAGTTAAGAAAGTATCAATATATATATTTGTAGGTGTTGCTATTGGATCAGTCATTCATAATGTAATACCCGAACATTGGATACAGTCTATACTAGGTGATCATAATTTTTATTCTGTTCCACTTGCAACAGTAGTTGGTGTACCTATGTATGCTGATATATTTGGAACAATTCCTGTAGCAGAAAGTCTATTGTTAAAGGGGGCAGGGCTTGGAACTGTTTTATCATTTATGATGGCTGTTACAACATTATCTTTACCATCAATGATTATGCTATCAAAGGCAGTGAAGAGAAAACTTATGATTGTATTTGTGGCAATAGTAACAGTAGGTATTATATCTGTAGGTTTTATGTTTAATATATTTTCATTTCTATTATTGTAGAAGATATGTTTAATATGAGAAATATTGTACATTTTAATATAACGATGGAGATTAATTAAATGTTAAAAAGTGGTTTTAACTATTCAATTCACTCAGTTGGTGGATGTACATGTTTGGGGTTATAATTAAGGTAGGACGGGAAAGAAGATTTTGTTAAAGAAATTATTTTAGTTATAAATCAATATCTAGATGATAAATGGATGATGGCAGTTCCTAGATAAGAAAATCCATTATTAGATGTTGTCTCAAAATTTAATTATGAATAAAAGGAGAAATAAGTGATGAAATTATTTAAGAAAAAAGAGAAAAATTGTTGTAATGTTCAATGTGGTGATGGGAGTATGAAGAGAGGATTGGAAAAGAAAGATAAGGGTTCAAGAATTAAAGTCTTAGGTTCTGGCTGTGCTAAATGTGCAACTTTAGAGAAAAATGTTAAAGAAGCCTTGGATGAATTAGGACAGGAAATGAGTATAGAACATATCACAGATTTTACAGAAATAGCAAGCTATGGGATTATGTCTACACCTGCGCTTGTAATTGATGAGAAAGTAGTATCTTTTGGAAAGGTTTTAACGATAGAAGAAGTTAAGAATATCATATTAACAATAGATGGATGAATCATTGAAACAAGGTGTTTTTTGTGAAGGGGATTTAAGCGAGATGAAATTGCTTATTATTGTTTTTATTTAATATTAAACAATTTGAAAGAAATGAATAATATGCCAAGAGTCGCATTTATATGTGTTCATAATTCTTGTAGAAGCCAGATTGCAGAGGCAATAGCAAAATTGTTTGCTTCTGATGTATTTGAAAGCTATTCAGCAGGAACAGAAGTAAAACCGCAAATAAATCAGGATGCTGTTAGGATAATGAAAAAACGATATGATATGGATATGGAAAAAACACAACACCCTAAGTTACTAGTCGATATTCCAGAAGTAGATATTGTTATAACTATGGGATGTAATGTTAATTGTCCATTTCTTCCTTGCAGATACAAGGAAGATTGGAATTTGGATGATCCAACAGGTAAGAGTGATGAAGAATTTGGCAGAGTGATAGATAATATATTTGCAAATATTAATGAATTATCTACAAGAATATCCAAAATGAATATCTAAGGCAAATAAAATTTATAGGATAGGGAGTAATTCTATTCTTGTTGAGAATAATTATTATATATTTCAACTGACACACTTTCCATCTAATCTTTATACGCCCATAAATAAAAGTCATAGATTTTCCGTAAAAATAGAAATAAATAATCTTCAAAAATATATTAAACATAATAAGAATATGATTAAATCAGTACTTTTTGATTTTATAAAAGATGTACTATTACGTTACACATGAAGAAAAAATAGATAAACAATCAGGCAAGATGTAATAAGGATATTGTTTTATTTAGTACACAAGTTCTCAATATTAAAAAAGGTAAGTTGAATTGAAATTTATTTTTTTTAGTACGTATAATTAGTTGAAAAAATTAACGACAGGAGAAAATATATGAAATTATAAAAAATATAAAGATAATTTGATTAAGTTTTGGATTGACACTTTCACATGTTAAGAGTCAATTTTTTAATTACCATAGTTTAGCAAACAAAATTCACTTTATTCCTGCTATACAGTTTTATTTTCAACAAAGCGCTGCAATAAATATAGTAATGAATTGGAAATAGTATCATAAAATATAAAGTATATAGGTAAGGAGGAAGTAAAATGAATAATAATTATGAGCTTGGAAAAGTAATTGTAGCATTAAATATAAATATTACTTCTAAAGATGTACTAGACTATTATATTGATCTTGTTTTAGATGGGATTGATTATGAAAAAGCAGAAATCATCTTCCATTCAAAGAATACTGAAAGTCTAAATGAGGGAACTAATATAGTTCTTATTTATTTAAAAGATAAAAATCCTCATGCAGTTACTAATGCAGTTGCAAAATTATCATCAAGTCCATATATTGTTTATGCAGAACCGGATTATATTGAAGAAATGCATATTATCTCAAATGATCCTTTATACAATCAGCTTTGGGGAATTCAAAAAATCAATGCACCGCTTGCATGGGATTATACAACTGGTGATAGTAGTATCAGTGTTGGAGTGATTGATACAGGAATAGATCAAAATCATCCGGACATAAGAGAAAATATGTGGACTACGTGGAATGGAAGATTAATTTATGGCTGGAACTTTGCAGATAATAGTAGTGATTCAATGGATCTAGATGGTCATGGTAGTCATGTTGCAGGGACGATTGGTGCAGTTGGAAATAATCGTATTGGTATTACTGGAGTATGCTGGCAAGTAAGAGTAGCAGCTTTAAAATTTGGTCTTGATGTTGCTTCGGCAATTGCGGCAATAGATTTTGCAAATTATTATAAGATTTCTATTTTAAATGCCAGTTGGGGTGGACGAGCTTATTCACAAGCTTTAAAAGATGCCATTGATCAGTATGATGGCTTATTTGTTGCTTCGGCTGGAAATGATGGAACTAACAATGATGTTGATCCAATGTATCCAGCATCATATGATTGTAAAAATATTATTTCTGTAGCAGCGGTCGATCCCTATGATACTTTAGCCCGTTTTTCAAATTATGGTCTTAAAACTGTTGATATAGCAGCCCCTGGAACAAACATTCTCAGTCTTGACCTTGCTGGTGAGTATAGCCCCTTGAATGGAACTTCAATGGCAGCCCCACATGTAGCAGGAGCAGCAGCGTTATTAAAATCAAGTATGCCGAATATCTCAACAATAACTTTAAAAAGAATTATTTTATCAAGTGCGATGGAAAACCCAGAACTTAAGGGAAAGATATTAACGGGAGGAATATTAGATATGGAAACAATGTTTAAACTAGCTAACTGCTGGCATGGACGAGAATAACAATATATATCTAATAAAAATGTGATGAATAAGAAAAATAGGTTATAAAAACATTTTAACTATTCTTTAAATAATTTAAAATAGAATAAAGGAAGTGAGAATATGTATAACCCTCAATTAGAAACATTTATAAAGGTTGTTGATCGCGGTAGTTTCTCTAAAGCTGCTGAGGACTTATTTATTAGTCCTAGTGCTGTAATTAAACAGATAAATATTCTAGAGACAAATTTGGGTTTAAAACTTCTAAAAAGAACTCATCAAGGGGTATCTTTGACACCAGCAGGAGCATCTTTATACAGGGATGCCAAATATTTAATTAAATATGCAAAGGATTCAATTGTACGAGCACACAAGGCGATGGAAAAAGAAGAAATGGTAATAAGAATTGGAACATCAAATACAACACCAAGTCAATTTCTTATCGATTTATGGCCGCGGATTCATGAATTATGTCCTAATTTAAGGATTCAACTAATTCCATTTGAAAATACTCCGGAAAATGCTCGAGAAATACTAGCTAATTTAGGCGATAATATTGATTTGGTTGCTGGTGTATTTGAAAAGGATAATTTCAAACAGCGGGGCTGTGATTCTCTAGAAATAAAAAAAGAATCAATTTGTCTTGCTTTATCTATTTATGATGAATTAAGTAACAAAGATAAGCTGTCTTTGTAAGATATTCATGGACGTGAATTAATGCTGATTAAAAGAGGCTGGAATAAATATGTTGATGAAATGCGTGATGATTTAATTAAAAATGATCCTACTATTATAATCAAAGAGTTTGAGTTTTTTGATATCTCTGTTTTTAATGAATGCGAAAATAATAAAAGTTTGCTTATGAGTGTCAAGAGCTGGAAAAATATTCATCCTTTAATTAAAACTATTCCAGTTGAATGGGATTATTATATGCCTTATGGTTTATTGTTTTCATTAGAGCCTTCACGGCAAGTTATTGAGTTTGTTAATGCAGTAAAAAGAGTTTTAGATATATAGTATCGATATAACCCTAAGGTTATATCGATACTACTTATTGAGACTTCTATGTTTATAAATAATTATATATTATAAAGATGCAAAAGAAATATAAATATAGGAGAAGATAAAAATGAGAAAAACGAGAATATTAGGTCAAGGATTAGAAGTATCTGCTATTGGGCTTGGATGTATGGGAATGGATCATGCTTATGGGGCTCCTGCTGATCGTGAAGAGATGATTAAATTAATTAGACATGCGGTTACTTTAGGATGCAATTTTTTTGATACAGCTGTTGTATATGGTGAAGCAAATGAAGTTTTATTAGGTAAAGCATTGGAGATTTTCCCTCGAGATGAAGTAATTATTGCTACAAAATTTGGTATTTATGGACAAGAAATCGTTGATGGTAAACCACAAAATATTTTAAATAGTAAGCCGGATTCGATTAGAGAACAATTAGAGGGATCGTTAAAACGACTAGGCGTTGATTATATTGATCTATATTATCAACATCGAGTTGATCCTGAAGTAGAACCAGAAATAGTGGCTAGCGTGATGAAAGAGTTAATAGCTAAAGGAAAAATAAAACATTGGGGTTTATCAAATGCACCATTAGATTATTTAAAAAGAGCACATGCGGTATGTCCAGTAACTTGTATTGAAAATCAGTATTCAATGGTCTTTAGACAGCCTGAAAAGGAAGTGTTTAAAGTTTGTGAGGAGTTAAATGTAGGATTTGTTGCTTATTCTCCACTAGGAAACGGATTTTTATCAGGTAAATATACGCCAGCAACAAAGTATGCTGAAGGTGATTTTAGAAATAATATGGGACGTTTTAATCCTGAAGTAATGAAACGTAATCAGGCCTTATTAGATTTAGTGCAAGAAATTGCTGAACGTAAAAATGCTACTAGCGCACAAATTGTTCTAGCTTGGGAGATTAATCAAAAAGATTGGATTGTTCCTATTCCAGGAACAACCAAAATACATCGTTTGGAAGAAAATTTAGGAGCAATGGAAGTTGAGTTGACTGAACAGGAGATGGCGGCTATTAATCAAGCATTAGACAATCTTGATATTGATGAAACACATTTTTAAGCAGAGAAAAGTACAAAGGAATTTGTACTTTTTAGTGTTATACGTTTAATCCTGAATAATGAATAATATAGAAACTATCACGGTGTATTTAGTTTTGAAAAAGTGTATTATTTGGTATATCGGCGTTATTAGTCTATAATAGAGTTGAAAGAAAGCCGGTGGTAAAATGATGCCCTATATATTGATCTTGGTTATTCTAACACTTTTATGGTTAGGCGCATTTTGGAGGATAAAAAGAAAGCAAAATATAAACTTACTAGCTGGCTTTTTATTTTTCATGTTTTTAAGTACCTTTGCTAGTTTTTTAGTAATGTTAGGAATTAATTATTCAAATAGATTAGTATATTTATTAGTTGGTGTAATTTTTTTATTTGCCTTGTTTGTTTTATTATTTGGAGTCTATATCTTAATTGCATTCTTATTAATAAATAGTGTTATCATTCTTCGAAAAGAGAGGTTCAGTCTTTCGCATATTTTGACTTTGTTGGTAGCAGTAGGGATAATTTTACTGATTACACTATCATCATTTTTAGGTAGGATTAATCCACCATTACCAATTATGGCATTGTGGAGTGGCCTGATCGTAATGATCTTATTTCTTACTTTTCATATTTTCTTATTTATAGAAACTTTGATATTAACAAATCTTTTTCATCCTAGAAAGAATTTAAATTATATCATTGTTTTAGGAAGTGGACTAATTAATGGAAATGTTTCTCCTTTATTAGCAAAGCGTATACAAGCGGCTTTAAAGTTTGCTAAAAAGCAAGAAAAGAAAAAAGGATTTGCACCTTATTTGTTGATGTCCGGAGGACAAGGAAGTGATGAAACGAGAGCCGAAGCTCTAGCAATGAAAGAGTATGCGATTGAACAGGGTTATAGTGAAGAATTAATTATAACGGAAGAAAAGTCTAAAAACACTCTTGAAAACATGCAGTTTTCTAAAGCGGTCATGGAAGAAAAAAGCCATGGTGAAAACTATAAATGCGCTTATGCCAGCAGTAGTTATCATTTAATGAGGGCAGGTATTTATGCCCGCCAAGTTGGTCTGATAATGAGCGGATTAGGTGGTAAGACTGCTTTCTATTATTTAGCCAATGCTGTATTAAGAGAATATATTGCCTATCTAGCAATGAATAAAAAGCTTTATTTGGTTGTTTTAGGGAGTATTTTTATGTTTGGAACTTTAATGTACATTTTGTTTAGTGCATTAATTGGTTAAACAGGGGTCAAAGGAGATTAAAAGGTGAAATATGAATGGATAGACAGTTATTTATTAGCGAAGGCGGGAATTTCTAAAAATCTTCAAACAGAATGGAATTGGATTAGATATGTTATTGACGGTAAGATGTGTGTGGCAGTTTGTCTAGATGAACAAGATAATCCATATTATATAACTTTAAAATTAAGACCAGAAAACGGAATGGATCTTCAAGAACAGCATGAAGATATAATTCCTGGTTACTATATGAATAAAAAACATTGGAATTCAATAAAAGTAAATGGTTCGATTAGCGATCAATTACTAAAGGATATGTTAGATGAAGCTTATGAGTTGGTATTGTCGAGCTTTAGTAAAAAAAGACAGTTAGAGATATTATCTTTATAATCAAAAGGGGAATTTTGATGAAACGATGCATTGGAATGACGGGAATAGTTTGGAAATTTAAAGGAGGATTAAAATGACTATTCTAGAAAAGAAGATTGCTAAAAATATTGATATTATTAAATCTGGAAATATTACAAGATTAAAGAGGGAAGATGATAAAAATCATGAATTTATATATTTTCATGATTTTTTTAGTTGAAATGTATTCTTTTTATAAGCAATAATACCATTTTTCTGTAGTTTACTTAATTCACTAGATAAAGCACTTCTCTCTACTGCTAAGTAGTCAGCTAGTTGTTGACGATTAAAAGGAATTTCAAAAGTTAAAGAATTATTTTTTAGTGCTTGCGAATTTAAATAAGAAAGAATTTTTTCTTGAGTTGTTCGTCTAGTTAAGTGATGAATTTTTTGAGTTAAAAGGACATTTTTGTTTGAGACGATTGAAAGGAGATTTTGAATTATTTTATGATGAAAAGAACATGAGTGTTGGCATGATCTAATAAGATGGGAGATATCTAAGAAAAGAATTGTTGTTATTTCTGTAGCTACGACATTTAAATCAATTTCTTGTTGTAAGGCACAGGCATAAGATTCTAAAAAGAATTCACTGGCTTTAATTTCGCTAATAATTGTTTTATTACCCCAAAAATCAATATGATAAATATGTGCTTGACCGTCAAGAACTAATCCAATTTCATGAATAATATCACCTTGTCTGATAATTGTTTCGTTTTTTTGATATGTTTTTTCATGGCTTTTCAAGCAGTTTAATAGTTTTTCAATTTCAGCAGGATCAATTCCTTTAAATAATGAACATTGTTTTAAAATTTGTAATTTTTTCATAATTTGCTCCTTTTGTTGTAAAAACAACATAAATGTTATAAATACTTTATTATAGTATGGCTGTGGAGTCAAGATTAATACTCTCGATTAATGTGATTATTAAAAATATAGAGATTATAAAGGAGAAATTATGATGGAAAATAAAATGTTTTGTTATCAGTGTCAAGAGACAGTAGGAAATCAGGGATGTAGTCAAGTTGGTGTTTGTGGAAAGACCCCAGAAACAGCAGGGCTGCAAGATTTATTAATTGATGTTACGAAAGGCTTAGCTGAGGTAATTAATGAGGTACGTTGTAAAGGTAAAGAAATCAATAATGTATATGATGATCAAGTGAGTGAAAATCTATTTATTACAATTACTAATGCCAACTTTGATGATCAAATGATTATTGAAGCTGTTAGAAAAACACTTACTTTAAAAAAAGAGCTGCTTTTACAGTTAGATGATCAAGCTGTACTTTCAAACAGAGCTCTTTGGATGGAGATGGAGATAGAAGCAATTGAGAAAAGAATGCAGATGGTTGGAGTTTTAGAAACAGCAGATGAAGATATTAGAAGTTTAAAACAGCTGATTACTTATGGTTTAAAAGGAATGGCAGCATATAATAAACATGCTCATGCATTAGGGTTTCGAAAAGATGAGATTGATCGTTTTATTGAAACTACTTTGGTTAAGATTGAAACTTCAACGATGTCTTTAAATGATTATGTAGCATTAACGATGGAAACTGGAAAATATGGTGTTCAGGTAATGGAATTATTAGATCAAGCTAATACTAGCACTTATGGAAATCCAGAAATAACAGAAGTTAATATTGGAGTTCGAAATAACCCGGGAATTTTAGTTTCTGGTCATGATCTTAAAGATTTAGAAATGCTATTAGAACAGACTAAAGATACGGGAATAGATGTTTATACTCATAGTGAGATGTTACCTGCTCATTATTATCCATTTTTTAAAAAATATCCAAATTTTGTTGGAAACTATGGTAATGCCTGGTGGAAACAAAGAGAAGAGTTTAAGGCTTTTAATGGACCGGTCTTATTAACAACAAATTGTTTAGTACCGCCACTTGCTAGTTATCAAGAACGGGTTTATACAACTGGAGCAGTTGGTTTTGAGGGATGTGTTCATATTGATAAAGATGAACACGGCTACAAGGATTTTTCACAAATCATTGAGCATGCTAAAAAATGCTTAGCTCCTACTCAAATTGAAACTGGTAAGATTGTTGGTGGTTTTGCTCATCATCAAGTACTTGCGTTGGCTGACCAAATCGTAACAGCTGTTAAAAATGGGGATATTAAAAAGTTTGTTGTAATGGCGGGATGTGATGGGCGTCATCCAACCCGTCAATATTATACTGATTTTGCTCAAAGCTTACCGACAGATAGTGTTATCTTAACAGCTGGTTGTGCTAAATATCGTTATAATAAACTAGATTTAGGAACAATCAATGGTATTCCTCGAGTATTAGATGCTGGTCAATGTAATGATTCTTATTCACTAGCGATGATTGCTTTAAAACTTAAAGAGGTATTTGCATTAGAAGATATTAATGAGTTACCAGTTATTTATAATATTGCCTGGTATGAACAAAAGGCTGTAATTGTTTTATTGGCATTGTTATCATTAGGAGTTAAAAATATTCATTTAGGACCAACTTTACCAGCCTTTTTATCACCTAATATTGTTGATTTTCTTGTAGATAATTTTCAAATTTCTGGTATTCAAAGTGTTCAAGAAGATTTAAATTTATTTTTTCCTCAGACAAAAAAAGAAGATAAGTTTCATCGCGATATGCTAGTTGGAAGTATTATTGGTATGGATCCACAAGCAGCACAAATTTTAAGCGATAGTGGAATGGGGTGTCTTGGTTGTCCGGCATCGCAATCTGAAACTTTAGCTGATGCTTGTCTAGTCCATGGTTTAGATGTTGAAGAAATTTTAAAACAATTAAATCAGTAGGAGGAATTTAATGAGTGCGTTTTTAGGGCCAGTACATTATTGGTTATATAGAAAAATTCAATATCAAGAACAATTAAATCAAAAGATTCTTAAAAGAATTTGTCCCCAGCTTAATGAGATTGTTGCTCAGGAATGTGGCACAATTCAAGATGGAAGTCTAGAGGAAATTATTGATCATCAAGCAATTCATCAATGGCTTTCTATGGAATTGATGATAGTAGAAAAACGATTTGCATTTATTGTTGAACATATAGAAAAAAGTGATTTTGAGGAAGTTAGGGAAGTGTTGTTCGAGGCTGGCAAAGAAATTTCAATCAATGAGAACTATCATAACTGCATAGAATTATTCAAAGTAATTAATAATTATCTTATCGATGGAATGCCTTGTGATAAAGGTATTAAAATAATGAGCCAAGAGGAAAATCAAATTATTTATGAATATAATGAAATGGTTCATCAATATTTAGATTTTGAAATATTTCAAAAATATCGCAAAGCTTGGCTTGATGGGGTACTTTCAGATAGCCATATAGTATTTTCAAGACTTAATTATAATACTTATATGTTAAAGATGGAGGAATAAAATGACAAACAATATAATTAAAGATTTAGAAGCTGATCATCAAAAAATATTAGCATTTGTTAATGAATTAGAGCAACGTTTAATAGAATTTATGGAAGCAAATATTTTTGATTATGAACAAATGAAAAGAGATATTTTATTTATTAGAGAGTTTGCTGATAAAGAACATCATCAGCGTGAAGAAAAGATTTTATTTAGATATATGATAGAGTATTTAGGTAAAGTTGCTGAAAATTTGGTTCGACATGGTATGATTGTTGAACATGATCTTGCAAGATTGTATGTTAAACAGTGGGATGAAGCACTTCAACGTTATCATCGCAATCATTTGTTAATTGATAAACTAACAATAATTTCAAATGGACATGCTTATTGTATGTTACTAAGAAGGCATATTGAAAAAGAGGATACAGTAGTTTATCCGTTTGCTAAAAAACATTTATCAGAAGAAATCTTTGCTGAAATGATCAAAGAAAATCAAAATTATTAAGTATAATATAAGTGAAAAGCAGCTATTTTTGTAATAGTTGTTTTTTTATTAAAATTACTTAAATTGAGGAGTGTTGCAAATAGTGATATAATTATGTTCTATAGTTATGATAGGGGGTAGAGTGATGATAAAGAAACATAAGCCATTTATTGCTGCAATTTTAATATTTATGATAATGAGCATTCTATCATTTTTTATCTTGTACGGTGTCATTAATGATAAGGTAGCAGCAGCCAAAGAGAAAATTCATTATTTTACAGAGGCTCAAGTTAGTCAGCTAGATCGGGTCCTGTCTTCGTATATTCAAACTGCTGAAACGTTGAAGCTGCTAATTGTAGATAGTAATGGTAATATTAATGATTTTGATCGAGTTGCACATCAACTATATAATGATGATAATACATTTAGAAGTATTCAATTAGCTCCGCAGGGAGATGTTCAATATGTTTATCCTCTTGAAGGTAATGAAGGAGCTTTTGGAAATATCTTCGAAGATCCAGAACGTGCAACGGAAGCTAAAAAAGCTCGTGATACTGGGGAAACTACCTTGGCTGGACCATTCGAACTCTATCAATCAGGAAAGGGAATTGTTGTTCGACAACCAATTTATTTAGAAGAAAATGGAGAAAATAATTTTTGGGGATTTGCAATTGTTGTTTTAAATGTACCAGAAATTTTTGATTCAGTACATCTAGATTCATTTAAAAATATGGGATATGAATATCAGTTATGGCGTATTGATCCAGATAATAATAAAAAACAGATTATTTTGAAATCCGATCATGAACTATTAGATGACACAATAAATTTAAGTTTTGAAGTTCCAGGAAATACTTGGACTTTGAGTGTTTCACCAATTAACGGATGGGTTCGAAGTAGTGATTTGATGCCAGTTATTATATTAGCTATCTGTTTGTCATTGTTGATACCGTTATTAGTTTATACATTACTAAAAATTAACGAACAGCGCCGAAGAATGATCGATATTTCTAATCGTGATTATCTAACAACGCTTTATAATGGTCGGAAAATGAATTTTGTTTTAAACGACTTAATTGCTCGTCAAACTTCGTTTATTTTTGTTTATTTAGATGTAGATAAATTTAAAGTTGTAAATGACACATATGGTCATTTAGCAGGAGATGTGTTATTAAAAGAAATAGCTTTACGGATCATGAGGTACTTATCACGAGAGGATTATGCTTTTCGAGTAGGTGGTGACGAATTTGTCATCATTATTAAAAATAATTCTTCCACCAAGAAGACCCTCCAAATAATTGCTGAGCAAATAACAGAAAAGATAAATTTAGATGGCTTTGAATATTATCCGGAAGTTAGCATGGGATATGCTGTTTATCCTAATGATGGTAAAAGTTTAGAAGAGGTTATTAAATGTGCTGATAGTCGGATGTATGAAATCAAAAAACATAAGAATATATAATATAAAACACAGTGATTGTTAAATGATATGATTCCTCATAAGTAGTTTTTGGTCATTTGCCCTATCTACTTGATAGAGAGAATATCAAAAATAGATCACTGTGTTTTTTGTTATAAATTAGAATATTGTTGTGGATCAATCAAACTAGCAGCTGCTTGATCGCAAATAACAGTAAAGTTAGGGTGAAGCTTTAAAATTGTTGCCGGCACATCTTGATTAACAGGCTCATCTAAGAAGCGTTTAAAAATTTCTGCTTTTTCTTTACCATTAACGATCATGACTAGATGTTTGACTCGCATTAGACTTTTAGGACCCATTGTCAAAGTATGAGGTTGTCGAGGACGGTCTCCATAATCTGGATTAACGGCCTGCTTTTTCTTGAAATCAATACAGTAAGTATAACTGTCAAAAGGTGTACAACGAGGACAATTACCACAAAAATGTCCATCATATCCAAGACCAATCACCATTACATCAATTCCTCCAGCATTTCTAATTTTATTATCATAGTCTTGTCAGTCATTTGAAGTCATAATGTGAATACGCTCATCAGGAATATTAGCGGCTTTAAAAAATAATTCTTGCATATCCTTCCAGTTTGGTCCATAAGGTTCATCAATATATGGGTTTTCATCAAAAAGATAATACTCAATATCTTTAAATTTAGCCTGATTTTTTACATAAGGAATCATCATGTCATACATCGTTTTAGGAGAACGACCGGAAGTAAGTGAAATATTGACACGTTTATCTTGCATCATGGCACCTAATAGAATAAACATTGCACTTTCACTCATTTTTTGTTCATTTTCTTCAATTATTAGTTTCATTTTAGTAAGCTCCTTTTCAATTTTTGATTAAAATGATGTAAATAAAAAAATGTAATATATAATTTAAGTATACTGTATTTTTTTAGATACACAAGTTTATCGGTTGTAAATGATCAAGAAAAGTTAACTATATATAAATCAAGTAATTTTTGATAATTAGCTAAAATATTTTTTAGTTCTTTGAAAAGTGAATTTTGGTTACGCTGAAAACTACTACTGCATGCAGCTTTTTAAAAATATTAAGTTCAGCATTTTTAAATGAGCAGTTTTTATCAAACTATATGTTTTCAGACAATAATTTATAGATTACTCTTGTAAGTTTTCGTACTGAGTGGTCCTGGGCACATCTGTGGAATTTACCTTACAGTCGTTTTAGTTTATAATATTTATTGAAAGTGAGATTGTACTTGCAGACTGGCAGAATGTATTGATATAGCTTTTTCTTAATAGCGCGAACCACGTTTTGACTGTGCTGTTCGAGAAATTGACTGATAAGTACCGGGGTCTATACCTACAAATTCTATGACTTTGACAGTAGAGCTGAAGTTATGGATATCGCTAGTCTCATCTAAATTTGTCAACATCGATATCAGTGTAAAATATGGAAAACACATCCTTTCTTTATATAAGGTAATGAAATGTGATCAAACCACAAACAGAGTATCAAAGACCTAGTGCGAAATACAAGTTCAAAAACTTATCTAACTGATTACAATTAAGATACAAAGATGTGGTATTAACCTTTTCCAGGTAGTCGGGCTACAGAAGGCAAAAACAAAAGTACCTATTCACAATTCGATTCTAAATGAAATCTAATGAAAGGAAGAGGTGTATACAATTGACGGTTAAATAAGTTAATTACAATATACCAGAAGTCAAAATATGAAAACATTATATATGATGCGTCATGGACAAACGTTATTTAATCAAAAAAGGTTAATGCAGGGGTGGTGTGATTCACCTTTGACAGAACTGGGAAAAAGACAAGCAAGATGTGTAAAAGAGTATTTGGAGAATAATGAGATTGTTTTTGATGGTGCTTATGCATCATCTTCAGAAAGAGCTTGTGATACTCTAGAAATTGTAACTAGCCTCCCATATCAGCGGCTTAAAGGTTTAAAAGAATGGAATTTTGGTATTTATGAAGGAGAAAGCGATGATCTTGATCCCCCTTTTCCATTTGGCAATTTCTTTAAGAAATTTGGTGGTGAAAGTGAAAATGAAGTAAGTGAACGTGTTTCAACAACTGTTTTAGAACTTATGAAAAATACTGATCAAGAAACAGTGTTAATAGTCTCACACGGTCTTTCTTGCTATTGTTTTGCGAAAAGATGGGAACAAAATCAGCAAGTATCGCTACCTAATGATATGCCCAATTGTGTTGTTTTAAAGTATCAATTTAATGATGAGCAGTTTTCATTAGTTGAAGTCATTGATGTAACTAGTGAATTAAAGTAAAAAAGTCTAGATATAGAAATTAATCTATATTTAGACTTTTTAATCACCAAATGAGATACCTAGTAACTTAGCGTCTTTAACTTTTGCTCCTACAGCATCAACATATTTTAGTTTACCAGCACTTTCAACTAAGGGAATAGCAGTAACTCCATTATTTTTTAAGATAACTAATTTGCCATAATCTCCGCCCATAACTAAACGGGCTCCAGCTACCCCAAATTGAGTTGAGATCATTCGATCGTATGGACATGGCTGTCCTCCGCGCTGGGCATGACCAATACATGACACACGAATTTCGCTATCAATATATTTTTCTAATTCTGCTGCAATCTCGTAAACAACTGATTGACCATTGCGGGCTTTAACTTTAGCTTTATACTCTTTTTTTGATAGTGTTGCTTCTTCTTTGGATAAAGCGCCTTCCGCACAAGCGATAATACTGAATTTTTTCCCATTTTTTTCTCTAGTTTTAATAGCCTTAGCTACTTCTTTAATATCGTAAGGAATTTCTGGTAACAAAATTACATCAGCGCCTGAAGCAATTCCTGCTGACAAACAAATATGGCCAACTTTATGTCCCATTACTTCAATTACAAAAACACGGTTGTGGCTGGCAGCGGTAGTATGAATTTGATCAAGGTATGCGGTTGCAATATCAATTGCAGACTGATAGCCAAAAGTATAATCAGTTCCCCATGTATCATTATCGATTGTTTTAGGTAGCGCTATAACATTCAATCCTTCTTGAGAGAGCATGTTAGCTGATTTTATAGAACCATTTCCGCCTAGCACAACAAGACAATCTAATTTTAATTTTGCATATGTGTTTTTCATTGCAGCTACTTTGTCAAAGTCATCTTCAATTACTCGCATTTTTTTAAAAGGACAACGTGATGTTCCTAAAATTGTCCCACCAATATTAATTATTCCAGAAAAATCCTTGGGCTTCATAATTTTATAATCTTCATACATTAACCCTTTATAGCCTTGAAGAAAGCCAATAATTTCTATATCGTTTACATTTCGATATAAAGTTTTTGCTAGACCACGCATTGTTACATTTAGTGCTTGGCAATCACCACCACTTGTTAAAATACCTACCCGCATATAATCACTCCTTTATTATTATTTATATTGCCAATTATTTGAAAAAATATTCCTGACTATTCAATTCTGGCTCTTTATTTTTTACTCGTTTGTAAGTACCATCTTCTAATAAGCGGCATGCTTTAACATTATCTTTCAACATTGCATTAAACATTGTAATAATTCGTTTTCTTAATTTTTCATCTAAAATTGGGGCAGCGACTTCAACACGACGTGATAAATTTCTTGTCATTAAATCAGCAGAAGAAATGTATACTTTTTGAGCACTGCCTTTACCAAAGATGTAAATACGTGAATGTTCCAAGTACCTACCAACAATAGAAATTATTCTAATATTATCAGTTAATCCCTCAACACCAGGTAAAATACAACATATACCACGAACAATCATATCAATTTTAACCCCTGCCTGGCTTGCTTCGATTAGCTTATCGATCATTTCTTTACTAGTGACGGAATTGCATTTAAATCCAATATAAGCTTCTTTACCCGCTTTGGCTAAAGCAATTTGATTATCAATATGTTCAAATATTTTTGTAATCATACAGTTAGGAGCAACCATTAAAAGATTAACTTCATTTTCTGTTTCGCCAAGACATAGATGATTAAAAATGCTGTTGATTTCTTCCCCAATTTCGTAGTTAGATGTCATTAGTGATAAATCAGTATAAAGCTTTGATGTATTTTCATTATAGTTTCCTGTTCCCACCTGGCTAATATAATGAACACCCTGATTATTTTTATAAGTTATTAAACATAATTTTGAGTGAACTTTAAGTCCATCTAAACCATAGATAACACGGCATCCAGATTCTTCAAGTCGTTTTGACCAGTCAATGTTATTTTCTTCATCAAAACGTGCTCGTAATTCAACTAAAACAACAACTTCTTTACCGTTTTCAGCAGCTTCAATCAATGATTTAATAATCTTAGATTTCTTTGCAACACGATATAAAGTCATTTTAATACTGGCAACATTTGTATCTCGACTAGCCTCATCTAATAAACGGAGAAATGGTGACATCGACTCATATGGATATGATAATAAAATATCTTTTTTTAAAATTTGTTTGATCATTGGAACAGTATTTTCAACTAAAGGACTGTTTTTAGCTTCTAATTTTTTATAGAACATTTCTGGGTGAATGTAGCGTAAATGATCACGTAACTCACTAGTGAATTTCAAATCTAATGGAGCATTACACTCGAAAACCTGATGTTTTTTGAGGTTCAAGAAGTTCATTAACATCAAGATTTCTAACTCTTCTAAGCCTGGTGATACTTCCAAACGAATAGGACATAATTTTCTACGTTGTTTAATTAATGTTTCCATCATTTCTCGATAGTCTTCATGACCTTCTAAAGAGTGATCATCTTCATCAATATCAGCACTTCTTGTAACTCTGATGAAACCTTTATTTTTTATTGTATATTTAGAGAAGATATTAGAAATAAAATGCAGGATGATATCTTCAATCAAAATAAACTTCCCTTGCATACTAGGAATCGCAATCATTCGTTCATCCATAGCATTTGCACAAGAAACGATTCCCATCTTTCTTTTTCCCTTCTTTGATTCTAACTGAACAACAACATAAACTTCACGGTTATTTAAAAAAGGGAATGGTTGACGTTTTGAAATAACCTGGGGAGAGATTAATGGAAGAATTTCTCGTTCAAAATAACTTTCAAAATATTTACGATCTTCTTTGTTCTTTAAATCACGGTATTTTACGATTCCCCATCCATGAGTTTTTAATTCATCCATAATACTTTGATAAATACGATCTTTCTTTTTATTTAAATAAGTAATTCTTCGTAAACATGCCTTTAGCTGTTCTTCACCAGTCATTCCAGTTTTATTGTCTTTAGAACTAGGATAGAATAGCATTTGATCATATAATGATCCAATTCTAACCATAAAAAATTCATCAAGATTTGATTGAAAAATAGAAATAAAACTTAACTTTTCACCTAAAGGGACTTTATTATCTTTAGCCTGCATTAATACTCGATCATTAAATTTAAGCCAAGATAATTCACGATTTTCTTTACATTTATTCATTGAAATGGCGCCTCCTATTTTGTTTCTAAAAATAACATAATATTTATTAAAAAAATTATCAAGTAAAGTCGGATTACTTACAAAACTCTTACGCAAATTTAACGTTTCTTTAATATTAGTATAGCACTTTTGATTTTAGTATTCATCAAAACCATAAATATGTAAAATGATTTAAATCATTCAAAAGAAAAAGGTGTTGTCAAAACACCTAAAAATATTACGATTCTATTTAGATTTATTATTTAGTAATTGCTGATAGATCATTTCATCGTCCTCTTTGAAAACGTTAAAAATAACTTTTTCAATCTGACTTCCTTTAAGAAATGTGGATACTGTATTGATTGCAATTTGAGCTGCTTCTTTTTTAGGAAAGTTAAATACTCCTGTAGAGATACAACAAAAAGCAATACTTTTTAATCCATAAGCCTCAGCTTTTTTTAAACAATTACGATAACATTCAGCTAATAAAAAGCGCTTTTCATCTGTTAGTACATTATGAACGATAGGACCAACTGTATGGACGATATAACGACAAGGAAGATTATAAGCATTAGTTATTTTTGCTTTTCCGGTGGGCTCAAGATAACGCTGTTTAGACATGATTTGGTGACATTCATTTCTTAATTGAACTCCTGCAAAGGTATGGATAGCATTGTCGATACAATTATGTCCAGGGATAAAGCATCCTTCCATTTGATTATTGGCAGCATTTACAATGGCATCAACTTTTAGTTGGGTGATATCACCACGCCAGATATTCATTGATTTTTTGAAATTGCTTGAGTCAATGATTCCTTTTCGTTTAATTTCATTTTTTAACATTTTGTTTTGAATCATAATGAATTTGTCAGTAGCTGTTTTTGCTTCACGAATATTTACTAATGAGCGATAAAGGGAAAATAGTTGTGCTTGTTCTGTAGGAAGTTCAATTTCAAGTTTATTTTCTTGAATTAAATAGTTAATTAAAAATTGTAATCGGGTTATTTGATTCATAGCAATTTCTCCAAAGACGATAAGACATTATGAATGTTATCGTTGATCATGATAGTCTGTTTTTTTAATTCCGAAGGTAAATCAATAATATCTTGATTGATGCAGGCATAAATAGCTTTAGGATTCTCTATAGTTAATTGCCAAAATGGATATTTGATAATTCCAGGGGTATTATAGCCAACTCCTAATTCTAAATAAACGATTTTGGAATAATGATATTTATTTAAAAAGTGATAATAACGTTCTTGGGCATGATACCAGCCGGAATCTTGAACAAATGTTTTATCACAGCGAAGATTCATTGTCATTGGAGCATTACATATTGGACAGTACGGAATTAGTGAACTGGGAATTTTCAAATCATGCTGTTGTTTGATCATTGTAACAACTGTCTCGTAATTATCATAAGTTTTTTGATGGCATGGTTTTGAACATTGCCAAAGTCCGTAATCTCCTTGAGTATAAAATAATTTTTCTTTAATAAAACCAGCTATTTGAAACTGATGATCAACATTTGTTGTAATGACGAAATAATCTTTATTAATGAGTAGGTTTAATAATTTTTTATAAGTATCTTTAGGGGCTTCCAAATAGCGGTTATAATAAATATGACGACTCCAATAAGCCCAGTATTTCTCTAAACTAGGATAGGGGTAAAAGCCTGCCGAATACATATCTTGTAAATGATATTTTGTAATGAAATCATTAAAATATTTTTTAAAACGGTTCCCTGAGTATGACAGACCGGCGGCGCTAGAAAGTCCAGCTCCAGCTCCAATTAAGATTGCATCACATTTTTTGATTGCTTGACTCAATTTTAAAATATCAAGTGATTCTCTTTGAAACATTATAACACTCCCTTCTCATCGTTATTATCCTTCAATGGTTGCTATTTGTGAAGTACGCACATAAAAGTGGCTTGGTTTCTTTTATGTAACTAACTTGACTTTCATAAGTATAGTTTATAAAATATACTTAGTTACTATAAGAAACTATAAGGAGTACACATATGAAAGAATTTCCAAAATGTCCAGTTGAAACTACATTATTATTAATAAGTGATAAATGGAAGGTTTTGATTATTAGGGATCTGCTACCAGGGAAAAAAAGATTTGGTGAGTTAAAAAAATCAATCGGAACGATTTCTCAAAAAGTATTAACTTCAAACCTTCGGGCAATGGAGGAGAGTGGATTGATTAGTCGTAAAGTTTATCCCGAAGTTCCTCCTAAAGTCGAATATTCGCTAACTGAGTTAGGTTATAGTTTAAAACCAATCTTGGATGCTATGTATAGCTGGGGTGAAGATTTTAAGAAAAATCATCAATCAATATAATAATGGATAGAGTCTCAGTGTTAATATTTTTTGGATGGCTGAATGATCTTAAAGGGGGTTCAGTAAAAAATAGAAATTGATAAAAATACGACTCATAAAGATATAAAGTGTCAAATTTCTAGTTTCTTAACAAGTATAATAGTGCATGATAATAACTTATGACTAGAGAGTTAGAGGGGAAAATTATGGATAATGAAGATTTAGTAAGAGAATATAGCAATAATCTTACAACATATGAACAATTTACAAATTTGATGGAAACATATATATGTAATTTGTTGAATCGTGAACAAATATCGTTTCATTCAATCACTAGTAGAACAAAGAGTATTGAGAGTTTATCTAAAAAGATAGAGTTAAAAAACAAGTATCAAAAATTAGATGAAATAACAGATTTATCAGGTATTAGGGTAATTACATATTATACGGATACTGTTGATCAAATATCGAAATTAATTGAAAATGAGTTTATTATTGATCGTGATAATTCTATTGATAAAAGAAAGAGTCTGGATCCAAAACGTTTTGGGTATCGTTCGTTGCATTATGTGGTTCAAATTGATCCTAAGTATGTTAAAGCACAGGAATATCTTAAGTATCATAATTTAAAATTAGAAATTCAAATTAGCTCAATTCTGCAATACACATGGGCTGAGATTGAACATGATTTAGGTTATAAATCTCAAGAAGAGATTCCCTATGATATTAAAAGGAGTTTTTCACGGTTAGCTGGATTGTTAGAATTGGCAGATGAGGAATTTTTAAGAATTAAAAATGAGATCTTTGCATATCAAAATCATTTGCTGCTTTCTTATTTAAGTGCTGATATTGATAAAGAATCATTAGCTGTATTTAAAGTCAAAAGTCCTGAATATAATGAATTGACAGAATTTTTAATTAAAGAAATGAAAGCTAAGAAGGTTAGTCAGGGTAATTTTGAGAATATCATTAGGATGTTTGAGTATTTGAATATAAGTAAACTTCATGAGGTAGATCAAAAATTAAAGCAATATCAACAGCTGATAATGGAACACATTGATGTTCTTTATCGTGATGCAACAAGGACTAAAACAAATATAATTTCTGGTGATATGCCATTGTTATGTTTATGCTATTTTATTTTAGTAGTAGAGAAAGGTGAAGTGGAGTTTGAGAAGTTCACAGAACAGTTTATTTCTAGTGTTAATTTTAAAAATCGATTAATAGAATTAAAAAGAATATTGAAAGATTATAAATTAGAAGCTGCTGATTAAATTAACAGCTATTTAAACTAGAGTTAGCTCTAGTTTTTTTATAATGTTTAAAGTATTTATAATAATGGATATAAATGTAATTGTGATCAGTCTTACGAGTTTGCTAGGGGCTTTTTATAAGTTATTTAGAACTTACAAGATATTATAATGATAACGCTTGCTTTTTCTGAGGAAAAAGATGTTTATAATAATATTTATGGTATAATTATGATGTTAGTATTATTAATTGTTTCGTTTATATTGGGCTATAGTTTAGGATTTGAGGAGGAATAATAAAATGAAAAACTGGTGGCAAAAGAGTGTTGTGTATGAAATATATGTGCGGAGTTTTAAAGATACCAATCATGATGGGATCGGTGATATTAATGGGATTACTGAGCAGTTAGATTATTTAGCAACATTGGGAGTTGATGTGTTGTGGATCACGCCAATTTATGAATCGCCAAATGATGATAATGGATATGATATCTCAGACTACTATGAGATAATGCAATGTTTTGGAAATATGACTGATTTTGAGAATCTTTTAACGCAAGCTCATAAGCGAAATATTAAGATAGTTATGGATCTTGTTGTTAATCATACCTCTGATGAACATAGATGGTTTATCGAAAGTAAGAAAAGTAAAGATAATCCATATCGTGATTATTATATTTGGAAAGATGGTAAAGAAGACGGCAGTGTACCAAATAATTGGACAAGTTGTTTTCTAGGTTCAGCTTGGCAGTATGATGAGACAACGAAACAGTATTATTTACATTTATTTTCTAAAAAACAACCGGATTTAAATTGGGATAATACTGATGTTAGAAATGAAATTCAAAAAATGATTGCCTGGTGGCTTGATAAAGGAATTGATGGATTTAGAATGGATGTCATTAATTTGATTTCTAAAGATCAAGATAATATTTATCAAGATAGTCCAATAAAGGGGCATAGTGTCAGTGCTAATGGACCTCGTGTCCATGAATATATTCGTGAGTTAACAGATAACGTTTTTTCAAAATATGATGTGATGACTGTTGGAGAAGCTCCAGCAGTGACAACAAAAGAAGCTATTCAATATGCAAGTAATGATGGAAAAGAAATGAGTATGGTTTTCCAATTTGAATTAATGGATGTTGATGGTGGTGAAAAACAAAAATGGAGTGATGAAAGATTTAAATTAACGGATGTAAAAGCAATTTTAAGAAAATGGCAAATTGATATGCATGGACGAGCATGGAATTCGTTATTTTGGAATAATCATGATCAACCACGAGTAGTTAGTCGTTTTGGAGATACAAGTTCTAAAGAAACTTGGGAAAAATCAGCAAAAATGCTTGCTACTGCCCAATATTTTTTACAAGGGACTCCTTATATTTATCAAGGTGAAGAACTTGGAATGACTAATGTTGAGTTTAAGAATATTGGTGAGCTTAGAGATATTGAAAGTATAAATTCTTATCATCAGTATGTTGAAGTGGAAAAAATGTTTACCCCTGAAGAGATGCTTCGATTTATTAATAAATCAAGTCGTGATCATGCACGTACTCCAATGCAATGGAATGATCTAGAAAATGCAGGATTCTCTGATGCTGAACCATGGATCAAAGTTAATCAAAATTATAAATGGCTTAATGCACAAGCACAAATAACTGATGAAAACTCAATTTTTAATTACTATAAAAAAATGATCTCAATTTTAAAGGAAAATGAAGTTGTTCAGTTTGGTGATTATCAAGAATATTATGAGGATAGTAATGAAGTCTATGTTTATAAACGGGAGTATGACGGAAAAAAATTATTTGTCTTATCTAATTTTACAGCTAAAGAGGTTACCTATGATAAAACTTTATTTGAAGCTGAAGCAAAGGTGTTACTAGGAAATTATAATGATTTGATAAGAGGGAAATTACGGGCTTATGAAGCGGTTGTACTAGTTGTTTAAAGTTAGTATTAGGGATGATCTTGAATGATCAGGAGGTAAGAAAATGCCTAAAAAATATTTTAAGATTGGTTGCACTGTAATTATAGTAACTTTAATAGGATTATTTTTAAAAAATAATGCTCCGGCTAATAATTATAAAAATCCCGATACTTTGAATATACAAGATAAACAAAGTATGATGATGGCAGATAAGGCTGTTGAAAAAATAGCTAGGGGAACATCCGGGAAGTTTGAAACTTTATATTTAGGGGCTGATGGTCAATTTCAATGGAATATTTTAAATCCGGAAGAAACTAGCTTTTTTGATGAAGATGGAAAAGCTATTAAATCCATTTTATTAATTTCAACAAAGCTTCAAACCTCAACACCATTTGATCAGGAAAGTAATCGCTATGAAACTAGTACTTTACGACAAGCAGAGATTGCGTTAGCATCTCAAACTTTATCACCAAAAGAAGCGGAAGTAATATTTAATACTACTCAACCAGGTGGTGACGTTGTTACTGTTACTAGTTATTCATTTATAGAATCACAGTTATTTGGTGATAAATTTTTTGCCCCAACAGCAAAAATAATGAATTCAAATAGTTGTGGACTTGAAGATCGTCATTATCGTCAGGAGGGGAATTATTACTGGTTGTCAGCAGCTGCTAAAGATGATCCTAAATTAGCGGGATATATCTCTAAATGTGGAGTTTTTGCACAATTAGATATTACTGTCGAGCATCTTAGTGCAAGAGCTACTGCTAATCTTGATCCTCATGCAGTTTTATTTTTTGCTGCAGCCCAAGGTGGTAAAGTCAGTGGAGTAGTCGGGAGCAAAGCAATGCAGGACGTGGAACATCAAGAATTACTTAGTGATTATCGTTTAACATTAAAAGATGCTTCACAAACCTTAGTTGTGAGCGATCAGGTTAAAGAAAATAATAAAATAAGTTTTAATTATAATGCCCAAGGCGATGGGGATTTACTCAGTGCAGTTATAATTGATAAAACACAAAATGAGATTGTATCTTATGGTCAGTTAGCTGATATTAGTGTTACTAAAATGGGTGTTGCTTTAATTGAGTTGCCAAAAAAATATGATCATGATAACTATCAGATAAAAGTGTTTAGTGAGCAATATAACGGGGACTACAAAACGGATTATGCCAGTGAATTAGTTGATTTGAAGATTGAATAAAATAAAAAGAGCTGGATTTAACTGTACCGACCTCCTAACCGTTAGAATTTGATATGTATCTAAAATTCAGGGCACATATCATTTTTGATCTAACTTTCTGAGGTCACATCAAACGATTTGTTAAATCTAGTTCTTTTTTATTAAATACTTTTGCTGCGTTCATTGGCTTTATGAACTTTACAAGGATTGCCATAAGCAATTGTATCAGCAGGGATATCTTTTGTAACAACACTACCTGCTCCAATTACGGTATTATCACCAATTGTAACTCCCGGTAGAATAATTGTTCCCCCGCCAATCCAAACATTTTTACCAATAATAACTGGGGCTGTTTGTGTTTTACAAAAATTGAATGTTTCATTTTCACTGATAGTAAAACGATCAAGATAATGAGTAGGATGATAAGCGGTATATATTTGTACATTTGGAGCAATTAAAACATTATCACCAATAATAATTTTATTATCATCGAGAAATGTACAATTCATATTAACTTCGCAGTTATTCCCAAAATATATATTACAGCCATAATCAACATGAAAAGGTGGGGTAATCCATAATTGGTTTCCAACTTTACCTAATAATTCATTAAGAAGCTCACTTTTTCTTTTAGTATCGCTAGAATTGGTTAGATTATAATCTCGGGCTAGATCTTTGGCTCGATGCCATAGAGCAAGTAATTCGGCATCGCCACAATCATATAATTCCCCAGCTAACATTTTTTCTTTTTCAGTCATTTAAGATAATAACTTTAATAGATCAAGTGGCTGCTCAAACACGTGATCTGGTTTATCAATACCTTTAGCGGAAACACTTCCCCATTTTGCATAACCAAAGTCGATACCAGCGTTTTTAGATGCGAGATAATCAGAATGAGCATCACCGATATAAATAACATCTTCAGGTTGCAAAGATAATCGCTTTAAACATTCTAATAACGGTTCGGGATCGGGTTTATGCTTGACTGTATCGTTAGCTAAAACAGCAGTTTTCATATATTTATCTAAACCTTTTGCAACAAAATCAATTTGATACTGTGCTGTTGTTTTTGCTGAAGCAACTGCTTGAATGATGCTTCCGTCAAATGCTTCAAAAATTTCTTCAAACCCTGGGTATAAAGAAGCGCCTTCTTCATATTCATTGACATATTTAACCCATCTAGCGTAAGCCTTTTCTTTATCAGCTACTTGTAACTCTTCCATTACTTTCATACCTGGATAGGGTAAAAATTTTAAGACTTGTTCAAATGTCCAATCTTCACCAGTTTCTTCTTTAATAATCTTAATCAAGGGATACATATTCATATTTATTGTATTTAATACTGTTCCGTCAAGGTCATAAATAATTGCTTTATATTTTTTCATTACTTTCCTCCACTAATTGTTTTAATATTTTTTCAATTCCTAAATAATTTAACCCATGGAATAAGTTATCTAAATATTGTTTATAAACTTTAATATCATAAATAAATTGTGAGTGTAGATAAGTATAAATAGTTTCATTAATTAAATGCCAATCCAAGTCCCAATCAAGTTCAAGAGAAAGGTCAACATGCTCAGGGTCTAAAGACGTTAAAACAATTATTAATAGATAAGCAATAATGTTTTGAAAGTCTTTTGGCTTGTTACATGTCCTAACTGCTTGATTTAAGGAAATATCGTGATAAGGAATAAGTCCTATTTCACCAGCAATTCCATATTTGCCATGAACTAATTGTCCATTATACATATATGAACTACCAATTCCCTTTTTGTTTAGGTGCAAATAAATTGAACTATTTTTATGATGATGATAACAAGTACCTAATTGCATCGCTTTGACATCGTTTTCAACTAGAATAGGAATATTGATACTCTTTTCTAACTCTGTGATCCAAGTGTGGGTTTCAAAGTGGTTATTGTGGTCGGTTAAATATTCATTATCTCTAACGATTCCTTCAACTGCAATAACGATACATTGACAATTGAATTTGGTGAGAAGCACTTTAATTAGGGTAATTAATTGTTGTTCATCCTCAAATTCCAGAATATCGGTTGTTAGTATTTTTTTGTAAGAATGAATTTGATAAGTTATTTTAGGGTTTTGAATATAAAGACAGATTATATTAAAATGCTTTTCAACTAATGCAAAGCGGGTTGGGCAACGTCCACCGGTTGAATGATCGTTACCTGTTTCTTTAACAATATCGTGTTGTTGCAAAAGGCGAATCATATTTCTTACACTAGGCTGTGATAATTGAGTATCATTGCTCAATTCGCTCATTGTGGCACTGTCTCTACTAAATAATGATTGTAATAATAGATGTAAGTGATGTTTTTTTACATCTTTAAGAATTTTTTTGGTCATGTGTGCCTCCTACTTTTATTATACTTTAATAAAAGTTATTTACAAGCTAATAATAAAAAATAAATATATTTTTAAAAATGGAAAGATTTTATCTGCTGGTTTATATTTTATGGAAATTTATGCTAGAATTAAAGATAATAAGTTAAACTATTAATAATATGGGGAGAAAAAAATGAAAGGATTTAAACGAAATAATCAATTATTATCTTTGTGCGGTTTGAACTGTGGTTTGTGTCCGATGCATATTGATGGTTACTGTCCAGGATGTGGTGGTGGAGCAGGAAATCAAAGTTGTAGGATTGCTCGTTGTAGTTTGGAACATGATAATCTCACATATTGTTATGAATGTTCATCATATCCTTGTGATAAATACATGAAATTTGCTAAATATGATTCATTTATTACACATCAACATTATCATCAAGATTTAATGAAAGCTAAAGATGGTGGTATAGACACATATAATCAAGAGCAGCTTGAAAAGATAGATATTTTAAAAATATTTTTAGAAAAATATAATGATGGACGAAAAAAGAGTTTTTATTGTCTTGCTGTAAATCTTTTAGAGTTAGAAGAACTTAAAAGTCTAATTAAACAGATAGAAACTAATTCAAAGCTGTCAGCTCTAACAAAAAAAGAGCAAGCTAAATATGTATTTGATTTATTTCAAGATTTAGCCAAACAACATAGCTTAATCTTGAAATTAAATAAGAAGAGTAAAAAATAATTTACCCGTAAGATTAGCAAGAGTAACTAATTTACGGGTATTTTTATTGTACAATTGAAGCATCATATTGAATTGTTTGTAATAAAGCTTTACAAGTATTAATAAATTCATCCTTATTCATGCCTTTAACAATTGCTTCACTAGCTAGTAACTCTAGCTCATCAAGTAATTTTTCTTGATGTTCATGAGAATTATCAATCGTTGGTTGAACTTTAGCACCATGACGGCGATCAATACAAATATAGCCTTCTTGTTTTAGCAGCCCATAAGCTTTATTAACGGTCATATTATTTACTTGAAGATCTTGAGCTAAAGTCCTAACGGTTGGTAATGACTCGCCGTATTTAAATTGACCGTTAGCAATACCTTTAACAATTTCATTACGTAGTTGCAAATAAATTGGAATTTCACTTGTATAGTCTAGATTAATAATCATTGGCTAAGCACCTCCTGAATTTCTTGATAGATGAGTTTAGTATTTTGAATATCATCATCATTAACGATATAGGTTATATCATCAGTATACAAAATTATATAGCAAGGATGCAAACTTGCCATGTATACTTTACACTTACCATAACGGTCAAAAGTATAATTTCCCTTACCATAAACAAAAGTATCGGTTCCATTAGTTCTAATTCCTTTACCTAAATCATCGGCTAATTCTGCTTTATTAACTTTTTGAAGATCAATTGAAACATCGTAGAAAGGACTATCAACAACTACTGCTTGATCGGTTAAAGAAAGATTGACAAGATTATTAGTTATATCTAAATAATACGGATATCCAAATAACCATAGCAATAAAGCAATAACAAATGTCCAAATACCAATAATAAAAATTCGATAAGCCGGTTTTGCAGTATTAAATGTCATCTGTGTTCCATTTGGCGCTGAAATAAGTGTACGTGGATCAGCTTTATTATAATACGTTGGACCAAACCAACCGATTTTCCAGCAATCATCATTACTGATAGTATATTCACATTCGTTGTAATGAGCGAGAATCTTTGCCTTTTTCTCTCGATAATGGTTAGCTTTAATGACAATGATAATTACACAAAGAATCATTATTAAGGCAACTAAAAGGAGTATTACAAAAGGTAGCTTTTCAAGTAAGAAAAATTGTAAAGCTAAGTTAAAAATACTATCACCAGTGATTAAAAAGAAAAAACAATGATGAAAAGAATCACGACGTAGTAAATTCAATGTTATATTTACTTCACTGTTTTTACAGAATGTTTTATTTGGTAATTTTTTAATAAAGACAATTCCAAGTACTAAGACCATAAATTGTAATACCATGTAAAGATACATGGCATTTTCAGCGTGGAAATAAATCATATTCCCTAATACAGATAGATCAATTATTAAAACGAAGAAGTAACGTCTTAAATTAAAAGGGTGTTTTTCCATATAGGCTGATAATGATAAATCAATTTTAATTTTTTCTATTTTTTCATCTGGCCAATTGCGCAATTTTTTTAAAGCTAATAATTTAGCACGTGCTTTTCTATACGGAACATAATAGACGGAAACGTTAAACCATATCACAATCATAAAATAAAGTAATAGCCATTTAGTTGAAAAAATAAATAAAGGAATAAATGTTATAAATGAGATAATAAATACCCATAAATGTTCTTTTTTAAACTGTTTCTCAATTTCTTTAATTTCAACAGATTCATAAGCCCAATCAGGGATTGTAACTAAAAATAAGCGTCCTTCATTATAACGGCTCTCTCGTTTAGAAGAAAAGTACATTACTACATTAATAAAAACTAAACATAAAATTAAAATCCACATATTACTCACCTCTTATATTTGTATTATATAACATAATACAAATAATACAAAATAAAATAATAAAATATTATAACATATTTTGCTGAAAATGATTCGCAACAAAAAGCAGAATCGATTCGATTCTGCCAGGTTGATAATTATTCAGCTGTTTCTAAACCTTGTTTTTTAGCAGCTTTATTAGAAGCTGATACAAGTGGTGCATAAACTAAGAGTCCAATTATGGTTATAACGATCTGTGAGGGCGTACCCCGTATATCACCAGTAGATAGATAACCAGAAAGTAAGGGGGAGTTACCCATGGGATAACAATATAAGTATGTCCTACTAAGCCAACTGCAGTTGCAAAATATGCTATTAAAGTTGAAACAAATAGAAACAATACAGAAAGGAACAGTATAAATAGGGTTGAAAACGACAGGAAGTCCAAACATAATTGGTTCACTGATATTGAAGATACTTGAGACCTCACCCAAACGGGCAATCACTTTTTCTTGAAAAGATAAATATGGTAACAACTAAGATTAATAAAATCATTAAGAAAAATGAAACTTTTGTAAGTCAGTATAATGATGATTTTAAAGATGCAGTTCGTTTCAGTGTTATTGATTATGGCGCAACAGTAGGAACAGCTAAAGAGATGGAAACAAAATTTTCTGAAACAATTAGGGTTGCAAGTCAAGGTTATAAGTTAGAGGCTTATATGCATGGACCATATTTGGAAGTCAATCCAGAACATCGAATTTTCTTTATCGAAACGCCAAGTCCAAGATTATCTAAAGCAAAACTATTAAAAGCCTATGAATCACAGTATACGGAGCACGTGTTTGCTATTACGAAAGCACAATCAATAAGACCTTAGCATTAGATATTGCTTTAGATGAGTATCAGGCTGCATATTTACTAATTATTCTTTTCCAAGTAATGACGTGGTGTATTGCTAAAAGTAAAGAAATTGATTTGACGAAATGGATTTATACAGATTTTTCTCAAGCGGTCAAGAGTAAAACGGCTGTTTAAGATTATGTCTAGAAAGGCTTGTCAAAAATATTTGACAACATTCCTAATATCTTTGGTAGCATTATTTTGATGGTTTATTTATACTATTAATTATAGGAGGAAAGTAGATGTTAGGCGAAAAATTAATGCGATTAAGAAAAAAACAGGGCTATAGTCAACAAGAGGTTGCAGATAAGTTATCAGTGAGTAGACAAACTATTTCTAACTGGGAATGTGATCAAGCCTTACCCGCAGTTGATAAAGCCATGGAATTGGCACAGTTATATAATATAAGTTTAGATGATTTAATGGAAAATGAGATTGAAATAGTTAGTAATAATAAAACTAAAGACCTACATCTTTTACAATATTTGATCGGAAAAACTTGTACGCTGGAGTGCACACGAGATGCCTATTTGTTAGATATATCTACAAGTGATGGAAAGGTTCTAATTGTTGATGTCAATGATGATTGGGTTAAAGTGCAGTATCATCGAACAAAAAAAGGTTCGTTTATAAAAAAAGAAACTGTTACCAAACTAATTGATCTATCATGTATTAGCGGCTTTAAGGTCGAGGGGGAATTATAATGACGACTATTATTGCAATTATTGCTTTAGTTATAAGTATTTGTGCAATATATGAGATTGAAAAACTAAAGAAAAATGATGTTAAAAATATTGAAAAAGAAATTAAGGAAACAGATCGGATTAAGAATATTTTAGCAGGATTAAAGCAGTGTGATTGCGAATTGATTGTAAAAGAAACCATGTTTTTGATTGATGTCCCATATAGTGTAGAAGGTAAAATCATTGATTTAGATGATGATTGGGTTTTAATTGTTAGTATGGGAAGAAAGACGATTAGTAGAATGATTAGGATAAACATGATTAAAGATGTAATAGAATTGACTAAGTAGACAACTAAGGTTGTCTTTTTAATTACCTGTTCAAATTGAAAATTTGAACATATAGACTTAAGTCAGTTGAGCATACGAAGTATGCGAAATAAAAAA
>NZ_JAHPYJ010000025.1:0-52988 GCF_019041935.1 Erysipelatoclostridium sp. MSK.7.34 | reverse complement strand
ACTTCAACTTAAATACATAATCATATTTCATATAAAAACCCTCCTTACTGGTTTGTCCAGTAAAGAGGGTACGCATCATTGCCCAAACAGAGGGGTTCACTACATATTAGGAGGATGTTTTTATATTAATTTTATTTTTCTTCAGTAATAAACATTTTGTAAATAGCACGAATTGCATTTTTGAAATGAATATTTTTTACACCAACAATAATATTTAATTCTGATGAACCTTGATCAATCATTTTTATGTTAATATTTTCTTGAGCCAGGGCTGTGAAGATTTTAGCAGCAGTTCCACGACCATCTTTCATTCCGCGCCCAACAATTGCAATTAATGCTAGATCAGATTCTAATTCAATTGAATCTGGTTGAACTGCACGATGAATACCGGCTAAAATTTCCTGCTCTTTATCAATAAAAGATTCAGTCTCAACGACAATTGTCATTGTATCAATTCCTGAAGGAGTATGTTCAAATGATAAATCATTATCTTCTAATACTTGTAGTACTTTACGACCAAAACCAATTTCACTATTCATCATATCTTTTTCAATCATGATTGTAGCAAATCCCTTTTTACCGGCGATTCCGGTAATAACATGATCTGGTTTATGACAAGTTGTTTCAACGATCAATGTTCCTTCATCTTCAGGACGATTAGTATTTTTTATTTGAATTGGAATTCCTTCATTACGAATTGGGAAAATAGAATTCTCATGAAGAACACTTGCTCCCATATAAGATAATTCACGTAATTCTTTGTATGTAATTGTACCAATAGTATCAGGATCTTTAACAATTCGCGGATCAGCAATCAAGAAACCAGAAACATCAGTCCAGTTTTCATATAAATCAACATGACCATTTCTTGCAACGATTGAACCAGTTACATCACTTCCTCCACGGGAAAATGTTTTGATTGTTTTGCTGCCATCATTAGCAGAACCATAAAAACCTGGAATAACGGCATTTTTAACGTTACTTAAACGTTTAGATAAAACTGGATCAGTCATTTCTTGATCATAATTACCATGTTCATCAATAAAGATAACTTCACTAGCATCAATAAATTCAAAACCAAGATAGTTAGCTAATACAATTCCATTTAAGTATTCCCCACGGCTAGCGGCATAATCAATTCCAATTTTATCTTGAAAAGCTTTCTTAATAATTTCAAATTCTTTTTCTAAAGAACAATTTAATTTTAATTCGTCAATAATATCTTGATAACGAGCTTTAATTAATTTAAATGTTTCTTCAAAAGTCTTATTATCTTTAGCATTATAAGCTTGATATAATAGGTCAGTCACTTTGATATCATCTTTAAATCTTTTTCCCGGTGCGGATGGTACCACGAAACGACGAGATTTATCACTTTTGATAATATTAGCTACTTTTTTAAATTGAGTTGCATCAGCTAAAGATGAACCCCCAAATTTAACAATTTTATTCATACTGTTCCCCTTTATATAAATGTTTAATAAAAAAATACCATTTTTTAGTGGTTACATCAAGAAATATTTAAGAAAATGATAAAATAAATGAACTTGTCAAAGTATTTTCATGAATTGAAATATTTTTCAGATGATGAAAGGACTAATTAGAGATAAGGATGATACGGTATAATGATAAATATATTAAGGAGGAATAAGAAAAAATGAGTTTTCCTAAAGGATTTTTATGGGGTGGCGCAACAGCTGCCAATCAATTTGAAGGTGCATATAATGAAGATGGTAAAGGACTAAGTACTGCTGATGTAATGACTAATGGAACGCATCAAGAAGCTCGTAGAATTACATACACGATGCCTGATGGAAGTAAACATAGTCAAGCAGTAATGCCATTTAAATCACTTCCTGATGGTGCGGTATTAGAATGTCATGAAGGTGAATATTATCCTTCACATCAAGCAATTGATTTTTATCATCATTATCAAGAAGATATTAAATTATTTGCTGAAATGGGTTTTAACTGTTTTAGATTATCAATCAACTGGGGAAGAATCTTTCCTAATGGTGATGATGAAACACCAAATGAAAAAGGACTAGAATTTTATGATCGAGTTTTTGATGAATGTTTAAAATATGGAATTGAACCGGTAGTAACAATTTCTCATTATGAAACACCATTAAATTTAGCAAATAAATATGGTGGATGGTTAGATCGTCGCTTAGTAGGCTTTTTTGAAAAATATTGTGAAACTATTTTTAAGCGTTATAAAGATAAAGTTAAATATTGGATGACTTTTAATGAAATTAATATTATGGATTTTATGCCACCGTTTGCAGGTGGAGTCTTAAAAAATGATCCACAAAGCCGTGCTCAAGCCGTGTATCATCAATTTATCGCAAGTGCAAAGGTTGTAATCATGGGGCACAAAATTAATCCTGATTTCAAGATTGGGATGATGACAGCTTATGGATCAACATATGCCTTAACATGTAATCCTGATGATGAATTAAAATTAATGTTATCTGACCAACAAAGACATTTCTTTAGTGATGTTCAATGTCGTGGTTTTTATCCAGCTTATAAATTAAAAGAATTTGAGCGTGATGGAGTTAAATTGATTAAAGAACCTGGTGATGATGAGATTTTAAAAGAAGGAACAGTTGACTATATTGGATTTTCATATTATTCAAGCTCTGTAGTCACTACTGATGAAAGTAAAAAAGTAACGGATGGAAACATGTCTACTTCAGTACTTAATCCTTATTTAAAGGCAAGTGATTGGGGTTGGCAAATTGATCCAACTGGCTTAAGATTAGCTTTAAACAGGTTACAAGAACGCTATAACTTACCTTTATTTATTGTTGAAAATGGGTTGGGAGCTATTGATAAAGTTGAAGCAGACGGCTCAATCAATGATGATTATCGTATTGATTATTTAGCTAAACATATTGCTGCAATGAAAGATGCGGTTGAATATGATGGTGTTAATTTAATGGGCTTTACTCCATGGGGATGTATTGATTTAGTTTCAGCTGGAACTGGAGAAATGCGCAAGCGTTATGGTTTCATCTATGTTGATAAGGATGATGATGGTAAAGGACCACTAACAAGAATGAAAAAGAAAAGTTTTTATTGGTATCAAAAAGTAATTAAATCAAATGGAGAAGATTTAAGTAATCAATAATTTAATAATTCTTGGTATTGTGTTACATTTGTAACATATATCAAGGATTTTTTAAAATTAATTTTTCATTTAAAATGATAAATAATAAATGAGCAGATTGAAATTTATTATAGTTATAAAATTATGAGGGTGATTTAAAAGCGCTGATGTCTTCTATGTAGGATTATTGAATACCGGGATTGCCCAAAAAATGTATTGAAACACATAGTATAGTGATGAAATAGAGGTAACTTCTATCCTTAATCAAAAAATATTCTTTACAATTGACTTATATAAATAAAAGGGAATGATAATGATTATATTTCATTATCATTCCCTTTTAGTATTTTTGGCTACTTTTATATTTTAACATATTCGGCAAACAAAAACATTAAATATTTAATGTTTTCTTTTTGTGCAAAAAATATTTTTTGTATAGACAAAAGTGGTATGATATTAATAAAGAAGTCATAACATAAGGAGGATAAAAAGTTATGAAGAAGTTAGGGAAAGCGATACTTGGCTTAGCTTTAGCACTGTCGATGTGCTTTAGTATGTTCATTCCAGTGTATGCTGAAGGGGAAACAGTAGATACACTAGTTGGCAGTTTAATCGGTTATTATCGAGATGGTGCTAGAACAGACGTTTTGAGAACTTTGGATACTTTAAAAGAGGTTTCTAAAGATGATTATGATCAATGGCAATCAATCATTGATTATTGGGACTGGATTGAAAACGATATGGTCGAAAATATTGGTGTAGCTCCTGATGGTCTACCAAATGATAATACCCATGCTTTTGTTGTACTAGGTTTTGCATTAAAGAGTGATGGAACAATGCAGCCAGAATTAGTAGGACGATTAGAGACTGCTTTGGCCAGTGCTCAAAAATATCCTAATTCATATATTTTAGTAACTGGTGGTGTAAAGAAAAACGGTTGGACTGAAGGGGACCGGATGCACGACTGGTTAGTTGAACATGGTGTAGCAGATAATCGAATTCTAGTTGAAAATAAATCAGCTAATACAGCACAGAATGCTGAATTTAGTTTTGATATTCTTTATAATCATCCAACAATTAAGAGTATTTCTATGATTACTAGCCAATATCATTTAAAACGTGGAACAATCTTATACTATGCGGAATCATTAATTCGAGCACGTGAGTTAGGGAAGACGCCAATTAAATTAAATGGTAATGCAGGATGGTACCGGGAAGATAAAACTAGTGAAACATTATCACAAAAAGCTAGCAGTTTATCACAAATTGCTGGAGTTTCTATTCCTTATGGTGAAAAATTACCAAAATCTAAATTAACAGGAATTGAAGTTACTGGTAAAAAAACTTATACTGTTGGAGATGCATTAGATATCATAGTTACTTCAACTTATGATACTGAATATAGTCGTGATGTTACAGGTCTTGCTAAAATTATTGGATTTGATGCTAATAAAGTCGGTAAACAAAATGTAGTTGTAGTTTATACGGAAACTTTACATCATTCTACAAGTAGTTCTGAAGATGTAACTATGACAGCTGAATTTGAAGTTGAGGTAAAAACAGCTCCAATTACAGTTCCAGTAAACCCACAGCCAACCCCAGATAAACCTGTAAATGCAGTAAATACTGGAGATAACAGCCCATTGGCAATAATGACGATGGTAGCAGGGTTAGCAGCTGCTGGAATGTTTTTAGCAAAAAGAAAAGAAAATTAATAGCTATAGTGAAAGCTGAATCGCAAAATGATTCAGCTTTTTTTAGTATATCAATGATAATGGAATTAAGTTTTATTTATTGAATAATATTTGTTTGACCGTAATCTTAAAATATTGTAAGATTATATTAATAAGACGGGAACTGCCCGTCATTTTCTTTAGGTTAGAGGTTATAATTATGAAAGATAAAAAATTAACAATGAGTGATATTGCAAAAATGGCTGGTGTTGGCAAGAGTACAGTATCACGGTATTTTAATGGTGGTTATATCAAAGAAGAAACGCGTTTAAAATTAAAAAAAGTAATTGATGAAAATAATTATGAACCGAGCACATTAGCGCAATCATTGAAAGCAAAATATACTAAGGTAATTGGTATTGTAGTACCTTGTCTTGATTCAATTACAACATCTCGTGTTTTGATGACGATGGATCAGTATTTAAAAGATCATGGTTATACAACTTTAATAATAAATACCAATCATGATGAAATGCGAGAATTAACTTCGATTGAACAGTTATGGCGAATGAATGTTGATGGAATTATTTTAATGGCAACGGCAGTAACGATGGCACATCAAAATATTGCTGCAAAATTAGATATTCCACTATTATTTGTGGCACAGCGTTATGGAGCAGGAGTCTCTATCATTAATGATGATTATAGTGCTGGATATGAAGTTGGAAAATATGCAGCATATATGGGGCATCGTAAGATTTGTTATATCGGTGTAAGTGGTAAGGATGAGGCTGTAGGAATTTATCGTAAAGATGGTGTGATCAATGGTTTAAGGGACAACGGAGTAAGCAGCGTTGATTTATTAGAAACTGATTTTTCATTAGAAAAGGCTCATCTTATTGCTCTTGATTATCTAAAAAAGAAACAGCCAACTCTATTTATCGGAGCAACTGATAATATCGCTTTGGGGTGTTTAAAAGCAATTAATGAGTTAAAATTAAAGATGCCTGATGACATTTCTTTAATTGGTTTTGGGGGTTATGAGACTTCTCAATTTATTAATCCCAGTCTTTCGACAGTTAGATTTAATAATGAAGAAACTGGAATTAAAGCAGGTCAAACAATCATTGATTTAATTGAAGGGAATGTTGTTGATAATTTACAGTTAATTGGATATACCTTAATTAAGGGACAAAGTGTCAAAGATTTAAATAAATAAATAAAAGTGATGATGTTTTAATAAAAAACATCTTTTTTTATTAAAAATATGGTATCGGTTTCAGCTTTTTGTTAAAAAGTATTGACAGGGTCACAACAATCGCTTATAGTATATTTGTGGAACCGATACCATAGAGGAGGATAAAACATGGATTATAACAAAATTGCCAAAGAAATAATTAATTGTGTTGGTGGTAAAGAAAACATTACGGGGGCAATGCATTGTGCAACTAGGCTACGTTTAAATCTAGTTGATGAAAGCAAGGTTGATGAAGAATCATTAACTGATATTGATGTTGTGAAGGGAACTTTTTTAGCTAAAGGGCAATATCAAATTATTTTAGGACCAGGTCTAGTTAATTTGGTATGTGACGAAGTAACAAATATTTTAGGAATTAAAACTGACAGTACGCTCCAAGTAGAAAAAGTAGAAGAAAAAGGAAACTTATTACAACGTGCAGTTCAGTTATTAAGTGATATTTTTGTTCCAATTATTCCTGCCATCGTTGCTGGCGGATTGTTAATGGGAATTAATAATATTTTAACAGCTCAAGGACTATTTTTTGCTAATAAAAGTTTGATTGAAGCATATCCGCAATGGGCTGATTTAGCATCAATGATTAATTTATTTTCAAACGCTGCATTTACTTTTTTACCAGTGTTAATTGGATTTAGTGCTACTAAAAAGTTTGGTGGGAATCCATATTTAGGTGCAGCTTTAGGAATGATCATGGTTCATCCGGATCTACTAAATGCTTATTCGTATGGTAAAGCAGGAGTAGAAGTACCAGTATGGAATATTTTTGGACTATCAATTGAAGCAGTAGGGTATCAAGGAACGGTTTTACCTGTATTAGGGGTATCTTGGATCTTAGCTAACATTGAAAAACGTTTACACAAAGTGACACCAACTTGGCTGGACAATCTTACAACACCATTATTAGCAACGTTAATTACTGGTTTTATTACTTTTATTTTAGTTGGCCCATTATTAAGAGAAGCCGGGGTCTTATTATCTGATGGAATATCATGGATGTATAATACGCTAGGATTATTCGGAGGTGCAATCTTTGGATTTTTCTATGCACCAATTTGTTTAACAGGAATGCATCATAGTTTTATTGCAGTTGAAACACAATTATTGGCATCGATCAAGACAACAGGTGGATCATTCATTTTTCCAACTGCATCAATGTCAAATGTTGCTCAAGGGGCAGCAGTTATTGCAATTTTATTAGTAACTAAAGACAAAAAATTAAAAAGTATTTGTTCAGCTTCAGGTATTTCAGCGTTATTAGGAATTACTGAGCCTGCAATGTTTGGAGTAACTTTAAAACTTAAATATCCATTTATTGCAGCTATGGTAGGTTCAGCAGTTGGAAGTGCTTATTTAGCGGCAACAAAAACACTTGCTAATGCTTTAGGGGCAGCAGGTATACCAGGTTTCTTATCAATCGATCCTAAGAATTATTTGAATTTTGCAATTGGGATGGTCTTAAGTATTGCAGTGTCATTTGTTTTAACAATTATATTATATAAACGTGATATGGCTAAACAACCTACTCAAGATAGTGAACTGCCAACTGAAGCTAAAGAAGTAAAAACAAACATTATCACTGCACCGCTAGCTGGGAAAGTAGCTTCAATAACGGAAGCACCAGATGAGATTTTTGCACAAAAAATGATGGGTGATGGGGTAGTTATCTTTCCTACAGAAAATATTTTAGCAGCTCCGATTGATGGTGAAATTACAATGATCTTTCCTACAAAGCATGCTTTAGGAATTAAAAGTAATGATGGAATTGAAATTCTTATTCATGTAGGTTTGGATACTGTAAAACTTGAAGGAAAACCATTTAATTTATTTGTTACTGAAGGTCAAAAAGTAAAACAAGGTGATAAATTAATGGAAATTGATTTTGCGATGGTTGAAGCAGCAGGATGTCCAATTGCGACACCATTAGTTATTACAAGTCAAAATCAATTTGAAATTATTAATCTTGGAACATGTAGTTTAAATCAAGATATAATCAAATTAGACTAGGAGAAATAGTTATGACCTGTTTAAATAATGAACAAATCAAAAAATTAGAAAAACAAGCAAGTAATGATGAATATCGCCTTAATTATCATTTAATGCCACCTACTGGATGGTTAAATGATCCTAATGGATTATGTCAGTTTGAAGGGATTTATCATCTTTACTATCAATATGCACCAGACGATTGCTTTGGAGGTGATAAATATTGGGGACATTATAGTACAAAGGATTTTATTACTTTTAAAAATGAACCTGTTGCCCTGTTTCCTGATTGTTCTTTAGATGCTGGAGGTGCTTATTCTGGCTCAACAATAATCAAGGATAATAAAATGTATGTTTACTATACCGGTAACGTAAAATATCCTGGGAAACATGATTATATTCATACTGGTCGTGACCATAATACAATTATGGTTATAAGTGATGATGGAATTAATTTTGGTGAAAAAGTATGTCTAATGAAAAATGACGATTATCCAGATGACTTGACTTTGCATGTTCGAGATCCGCAAATTATTAAAAATGGTGATCATTATTATATGATTTTAGGAGCTAGAACAAATCAAGATGTTGGCTGTTGTTTATTATATCGAAGTGATGATCTGGTTAATTACAAACTAGTTAATCGCATTATTTCTAATGAACCATTTGGCTATATGTGGGAATGCCCTAATCTAGTTAAATTTGATGAGCAGATGATTTTATTTTGCTGTCCGCAAGGAGTAGAAACAGCAGGTTATGATTATGAGAATCTATATCAGAACGGTTATTATTTAATCAACGGTGATCTTGAAAAAGATTATAGATTAAGTGAATTTATTGAATTTGATCATGGCTTTGATTATTATGCTCCACAATTATTTATTGATGAGCAAGGAAGAACTATTATTATTGGCTGGATGGGGATGCCCGATGTCCCTTATACGAATCCAACAACCAAATATAATTGGCAACACGCTTTTACGCTTCCACGTGAGCTAACCTTTAAAAATAATAAAGTATATCAATTACCAATAAGTGAAACTAAATCGTTGAGAAAAGCTAAAGAAATAATTAATTTGTCTAATCATGAAAAAATATCTTGTAAAGGCAATATATATGAGTTATATTTACCGATAAATAATCGTGATTTTACTCTAACATTACGAAATGATGCAGTTATTGATTATCACAATAATTTGTTGACATTTTCAATGGGTGCAAGTGGTTATGGTCGTGATTCACGACATATCGTTATTGATGATCTATCAAATATGACGATTTATAGTGATACTTCATCATTAGAAATATTTTTCAATGATGGAGAATATGCACTTACAACACGTATATATGATCATAGTAGCAACCTTGAAATATCTATTGACACAGAAATTCAATGTACTTACTATGAGCTAAATAGTTATCAGATAGTTTAGGTATCTGAAGAGGTCGTGACCAGGTTACGACTTTTTTATTTTCTTAGTATGACATTTGTCACTTTAAAATTGTGATGAAAGCAGTTACTATATAATTACAAATGTAATGTATAAAGAAATAGGGGGAATTTATGGAAATCAAAAATAATCAAAAAACAATTGTTAAAATGATGGTATTTCTTTGCCTCTGTATTACGTTGATGATTTTTGGATTTTATAGTTATCCAGATTTTAAAGCAACAGTAGGACAACAGCGTTTTGGGGCAACCTATATGACGATGAATAATCCATTTTTTGAAGTGATTAATAATGAGATAAAAAAAGCGGTTGAAGCGAATGGAGATGTCTTGATTACACTTGATCCAATTTTAGATGTTGATAAGCAGAATGAACAAATATTAGATTTGATTGACCAGCGTGTTGATGCGATTTTTGTTAATCCGATTGATGCTAAAAAAATAGAAATTGGATTAAAAGCAGCAAAAAAAGCTAAGATTCCGGTTATTGTAGTTGATGCCCCTATTTATGATGAGTCATTAGTAAATTGTTCAATTGCTTCTAACAATTATGATGCAGGTGTTTTATGTGCAAAAGATATGATGAGTAAACGAGATCATGCTAAGATTATTTTATTAGAGCATGCTACTGCAAAGTCTGCGGTAGAACGTATTCAGGGATTTCTTGATACTATTGCTAGTAATGCTAATTATCAAGTTATAAATCGTGCTGACTGTGATGGTCAAATTGAGATTGCAATGCCAACGATGAAACAGATGCTAAAAGAAACTCCTGCTGTAGATGTTGTTATGGCATTAAATGATCGTAGTGCTTTAGGAGCATTGGCAGCGATTGAATCAATGGAAATAGATAATGTTTTAGTTTATGGAGTCGATGGTTCGCCTGATGTTAAAGAATTGATCAATACTGGACTGATTCAGGCAACAGCAGCTCAATCACCTGTCAAAATGGGACAGTTAGCTTATCAAAAAGCGAAAGCGTTATTAGAAAATAAGAAGATTGAAAAGAAAATAGAAGTACCAGTAGAGTTGATTAGCCGTGATAATATTTCTAACTTTGAGTTAACGGGGTGGCAATGATGCAATACAGTGAGTATCGCTCTGTATCGTCAATTAAAAATATGATGATCATAATCAATTTTATTATTATTTTATTTGAAGCTAGTATTATTTTATTTTCAACAAAATATGTTTGTAATAATTTGATGGGGCGCGATTTTTTAGATACATTAGCATATTTACCAAAGAATCCGACTAAAGTATTTATTTATTCAATTATAGGATTTGCATTGTTGGTAATGATTATGTTCATTAGAAAATCTGAGAATTTTCAAGTTCGAAATGGACGAGTCATTTGTAATGGATTAGAAATAATTTTATGTTTCTGGATTATTTATAATCTTTATATGGGCTATAATGGAATAGCTTTATTAGTGTTTGCAGATATAATTTTTAATACCAAAAATGGGCGCAATACAATGGTTATTATCGGGTTTATTTTAATTATTTTTTTGTTATCTAACTATGACATTATTTCTAATATAATTCCAATGGTTTCTTTAGACAGCTATATACAGGTTTATGATGCCGCGACGAAAACTGCGATTTTAATAGCTAAAAATATTCTTGAATCAACAAACCTAGTCTTGTTTATTATGTTTTTAATTGTCTATATTGCAAATCAAATTAGAGAAAATGAGAACATTTCAAAAGAACTTTCTATGATCAACGAAGTTAATAAACAATTGAAGGATTATGCTGCGGTGACAGAAAAAATTGGCGAGAGTAATGAAAGAAAACGACTGGCACGAGAAATTCATGATACACTCGGTCATGCTTTGACAGGAATTGCAGCTGGAATTGATGCATGTATTGCAATGATTGATATCGATCCTAATGTAACTAAACAACAGCTTTTAGTTGTTTCTAAGGTTGTCCGTGAGGGGATTAGTGATGTCCGGCGGTCACTTAATAAATTGCGGCCTGGAGCTTTAGAAGAGCACACATTAAAAGAAGCAATTCAAAAAATGATTAAAGAATTTAGCGATGTTTCAGAGGTTGAGATTATGCTTGATTATCAGTTAGATAAAGTTGATTTTGAAAATACTAAAGAAGATATTATTTTTAGAATTGTTCAAGAAAGTATTACAAATGCATTAAGACATGGACGAGCTAAAAAGGTTGAAATCAATATTTACCAAAGGGTATCTGATTTAGAAATTGTTATTGCAGATAATGGAGTTGGCTGCGATGATCTAAAATTAGGTTATGGGTTAAAACAAATGCAAGAACGGGCTGCTATTTTAAATGGACGTTTAGAATACTATAGTAAAGAAGGTTTTACAGTTAAGGTTACAATTCCAATGAAAGAGGGGGAACGATATGATTAAGGTATTAATCGCTGATGATCAAGAATTAATTAGGGAATCATTGAAAATTGTTTTAAATACACACGAAGATTTACAAGTGATCGATACAGTAGAAGATGGTTTTGGTGTATTAGACAGTCTAAAACGAAATATTCCAGATGTTATTCTAATGGATATTAGAATGCCAAGAATGGATGGGGTATATTGCACAAAGATGGTTAAAGAAGCCTATCCGGATGTTAAAATAATTATTTTGACAACATTTGATGATGATGATTTTGTTTTTAGTGCATTAAAATTTGGAGCTAGTGGATACCTTTTAAAAGGAGTATCAATGGATGGATTGTATCAGGCTATTTTAACTGTTGTTTCTGGAGGTGCAATGATCAATCCGGATATTGCGACAAAAGTATTTAGACTTTTTTCGAAGATGGCAAATACTAATTATGCAATCAATGTTAATGATGATAATGTTAGGGAATTAAATAAACCAGAATGGAAAGTAATTCAACAAGTTGGTTTTGGTTTATCAAATAAGGAAATTGCTCAAAAATTATTTTTATCTGAAGGAACCGTTCGAAATTATTTAAGCTCTATTTTATCAAAGCTAGAACTTCGTGATCGTACTCAGTTAGCTATCTGGGCAGTCCAAACAGGTCAAACAACAAAGGATCTTGACGATGATTAAAAAGAATAAAATAATGATTATTGTCTTAGTTTTAGTTATGGGAATCGGGTTAATATATTACCACAATCAAAAGAAAGTTCTAACAATCGGAATATTTGCGGGAAGTAATTGGGATGTTCCTACGTTCGATTATTATGAAATGATTGATAAAATAATTGTCCGTTTTGAAAAAGAGCATCCCAATGTTGAAGTTCAATATAAAAGTGGAATTCTTAAGGAAGATTATTCTTTATGGTTATCAAATCAGTTATTAATTGGTGCTGAGCCTGATTTATACATGATTTTAAATGAAGATTTTAATTCCCTATCAGCATTAGGCGCATTAAAAAATTTAGACTCGATCATTACTGATGATCAAGATTTTAATAGTGATGAATTTTATCAAAGTACTTATCAGGCAGGACAGTATCAAGGTAAACAATATGCTTTGCCTTATGAAGTAAATCCTACTTTAATGTTTGTAAATAAAACTTTGCTACAACAAGAAGGAATCAGTCTTCCAAAGGACAATTGGTCGCTAGAAGAATTTTATAATGTCTGTCGACAATTGACTAAAGATAGTAATAATGACGGAATTATCGATCAATACGGCTGTTATAATTATGAATGGATCAACGCTATTTATGCTAGTGGAATAGAGTTATTTAATGAAACTGGAACGACCTGTGATTTTAATAATCACGAAGTAAAAAGTGCTATTCAATTTATTGAAAAACTGAATGCTTTAAATCGCGGCTTTAATATTACTTCCAATGATTTCGATCAAGGCAAAGTAGCTTTTGCACCAATGCAGTTTTCTCAATATCGAACATATAAGCCTTATCCTTATCGAGTAAGTAAATATTCTACATTTGAATGGGATGTGATTGAAATGCCTCAAAGTTCTGAGCAACATTTAACACAATTATCATCTTTAATGATGGGGATGTCGATGCGAACTAGTGCTCCTGAGTTAGCTTGGCAACTATTAAAAGAATTTACTTATAGTCAAGCTTCACAGCAGGATATTTATGAATATAGTCAAGGGGTATCTCCATTAAAAGAGGTGACCGAATCTAAACAGGTTTTGAAATTGTTAGAGGAAGATACGCTTGGTGATAGTAAAATTGATATGCGGGTATTAAGCCAGGTAATGGAGTATCCAACCACAAATACGCGATTTAGAAAATATGAGGCAGCAATGAAGATTGCTGATAATCAGATTAATCAAGCACTTCAAAACAATCTGGATTTAGATACTTCATTAACTGCTTTACAAAAAGAAATAACTAATTATTTAAACGAGTAGCAAGTATGACTATTCGTTTTTTATTATGACAAATGTCATTAAAAAAATGACATTTGTTTATGAAAAGAAATGACAATGCTCAGATGTATTGAAAGGGGTTACTTGATAAGATATAGATGTCAAAAGAAAGGGAGGCTAAAAATGAAATATGTAATATTAGTTAGTCATGGGAACTTCGCTGAAGGGTTACTAGATTCTTTAAAAATGCTTACAGGTAATCATGATGATGTAATTGCAATAGGATTAAAAGATGGAATTACAGCTGATCAGTTTGCTATAGACTTTACTGAGATGATCACTAAAATTCCTAAAGAAAGTGAAATTATTGTTTTAGCTGATATCATAGGTGGTTCACCTTTATCAACTGCAATGAATGTATTGGCACAATCAGGATTGATTGATAAAACGACAGTACTTGGGGGAATGAATTTACCATTAGCTTTAACAACAATATTAATGAAAGATGTTTTAGATACTGATGCTTTAATTACAAATGTGACGAGTGAGGCAACAGGTGCAATTAAACAATTTGTTTTAGAAACAAATGATGAAGATGATGATATTTAGGAGGAGAAGATTATGTCAGTTTCATTTGTAAGAATTGATGATCGGATGATTCATGGTCAAACTTGTACGCGTTGGGCTAGAGAATATCCTTGTGATGGATTAATTGCTGTAAATGATAAAGCAGCAACTAATGATGTTTTAAAAGCTGCCTATAAAGCAGCAAGTGGTAAGAAAACATTTGTTTGGACATTAGCAGATTTCGCAAAAAAATCACAAAAAGTTTTAGATAGTGACACAAAATATTTCTTGATTGCTAAAAATCCAATTGATATGTGTACGATTTTAGTAGATCAGGGATTTGATCCTGGTGTTAAAACTGTTATTGTAGGACCTTGTAATGATCGTGAAGGGGCTACTAAATTAGGTAATAACCAGTCAATTACTCAAGCGGAGGCTGATGCGTTTGAACGTATCCATAAAGCTGGTTATACAATAAAATTTGCTTTATTACCAGACGTTTCGATTGGGACATGGGATGATTTCAAAAGTAAATTTGGTTATTAAAATATAAATGTAAAGGGGATTTTTATTATGGAAATAAGTTGGATTCAAGCCGCCTTACTTGGATTATTTGCTTGCTTATCAAGTATGCCAGGTTTAGGGGGAACATCATTTGGTAACTACACATTAGGTCGACCTTTAGTTGGTGGTTTAGTTTGTGGAATTATTTTAGGTGATATTCAAACTGGAATTTTAGTAGGGATTGCAATGCAAGTAGTTTATATCGCTCTTGTTACTCCAGGGGGAACAGTTTCGGCTGATGTACGGGCAGTAAGTTATATAGGGATTCCACTTGCTATGATTGCAATTAAAAGCTATGGTCTAGATGCTGCCTCAAGTGACGGAGCTGCACTTGCAACATCATTTGGAACAATGGTTGGAACTTTAGGAACAGTTTTATTCTATGGTACTGCAACGATTAATCTAGCATGGCAGCATATTGGCTGGCGGGCAGTAGAAAATGGAGATTATAAAAAATTATATATAGTAGATATGGTATTACCTTGGATTTCTCATATTTTATGTTCATTTATTCCTGCGATGATCATGTGTAAAATGGGAGCTCCGATGGTTGACTTGATAAAAACCTATTTACCAATGGATGGGGTTGCAATGAAAACATTATTTACAGTCGGTTCATTATTACCATGTGTCGGAATTGCAATCTTATTAAAACAAATCGTTACTAAAGCAATTGATTTTATTCCATTTTTCTTTGGTTTTACTTTAGCAGCTGCTTTAGGAATTAACTTAGTTTCTGCAACTGTTGTTGCGGGAATGTTCGCATTGATCAATTATCGAATTAAAATGTTGACACTTGGTAAAGTCGCAGTTGCTGTAGTTGATGATGACGAGGAGGATATATAAGATGGAAAAGAAATTATCAAAAAAGACCCTAACCAAATCTTTTCATAATTGGTATTATGGGAATTTAACATGTTTTTCTCAAGAACATATGCAAACATTTGGCTATTTGTGTTCAATGTTACCAATTGTTGAAGAATTGTATGATAAAAAAGATGCTCGGGCAAAAGCCATTAAAACGTATACTGCCTTTTTTAACACCGAACCGCAAGTAGGTTCCGTGATTGTTGGAATGACAGCGGGGTTAGAGGAGGCTCGTGCTAATGGTGCTGAAGATGTAGATGATGAAACAATAAATGGATTACGTGCAGGATTGATGGGACCGTTAGCAGGAATAGGAGATTCTTTAGTAGTTGGAACGATAATTCCTATTTTATTAGGGGTTGCAATGGGAATGTCTACAGGTGGTTCACCATTAGGGGCTATTTTCTATATTATTGTTTGGAATTTATTTGCTTATTTTGGAATGAAGTTATTATATTTTAAAGGTTATGAATTGGGTGGTAAAGCTGTAGATTTTCTAGTTGGACCTCAAGGAGAAGCTTTACGAGAATCAATTACAATGTTAGGTGGTATTGTGATTGGGGCAGTAGCAGCTACATGGGTTAGTGTAAAAACAAGTTTTTCGATGACTGCTGCTGGAGCTAAAGAACCGTTTTTAGATTTACAAAAGACGTTAGATGGTGTTTATCCTGGATTTTTAACTGCTTTATTCGTGTTATTATGTTGGTATTTATTGTCTAAAAAGAAAATGTCACCAATCAAAGTAATGTTATTATTAGTGGTTATTGCTCTTATTGGAGTATTGGTTGGATTCTTTAACCCGGGATTAACATATTAAAAAGGAGAACTTAAAATGGATCAAAGAGTAAAAAAAGCATATTTTGAAGAAATAGAATATCAGACTAAACAAATTAATCGATTAAAAATATGGCTAAAAAATTTATTAATTATTTCCTCTCTTATTATAGCTATCATATTTTTTGTAGATAAAATAAGTATGATTATTACTGTGATTTCATACATTGCTTTAATAATAATCATAATTTCTTTGATTATTATTAACTTGGCGATTCGTAATGGTTCAATGAATGTAAACAATATTATTATTAAAATGGAACATATTAAATAATAAATTAAACAAGCCCCTAAAGGAGTATTTATGGTTTAGTAAAAAAAGGGGCTCTGATGATTTTAATAGAGCTTATATTAGCTGGAAACTAGGAAATTTTAAAATTTCCTAGTTTTTTTCGAAACATTTGTTTTTAGTTTGACACACTATTAAATCTTGAGTAACATAAGTACATTGGAGGTGTACTATGCTGTTAATAAATAAAACATTAATTAGAATGTCCGAAGGAATTAGAGGTTGGATTGCAATAATTACCGGACTTAAAATATTAACATTAGTAGGAACAGTAATGTTTGCTAAAACTATTTCATCCTTTTTAAGTGATTTATATCATCCGAAAATGTCACAAGATCAGTTGCTGGCAGCAATAATCAGTGCATTGATTGCTTCATGTTTGATTTTAATAGCTGATCTATTAACTGGAGAAGCCGAATATCGCTGTGGGGCCAAAGCACGGATTAATTTGCGTAAAGAGATTTTTGAAAAAATGCTTCAATTAGATGTTGGTAAAATTGAAAGGATTGGAGCAAGTAATACAATTAGTAGTGTTGGCGATGGAGTGGAGCTAATGCAGGTTTATTACACTAAGTATTTACCAAGTTTGCTGTATTGTTTCTTTGCGCCAGTTTATTTATTTTTTCAGTTAAAAGATACTTCGCTGCTAGTAGCGACAATACTACTGATTATTTCATTAAGTTTACCGTTAGTAAATAATTATTTTAGAAAAATGATTGATCAATTAAAGAAAGAATATTGGACTAGTTTTCAAGATTTAACAAGTTATTATTTAGAAAGCTTAAAAAGTTTGGTTACTTTGAAATTATTTAATCAAGATCGACGTAGACATGATAATTTGAGGCGAAAAGCGGATACATTTAATCAAAGTACAATGTCGATTATGAAAATGAACTTTTCATCATTTTTGGTTTCAGATGGATTAATTTATTTAGGTGTTATTCTGGCAGTAGTAATTGGCTGTTCACAATTGGCTAAAGGAACGATTGATTTAGCACAGGCAGTTTTATTGTTAATGTTGTCATATAGTTTTTTTAGTTCAATTAGACAATTGATGTCTGCGACGCATGATGCTTTATCAGGGATTGCGGCAACAATAAAAGTAGATGAAATATTAAATTTAGATGCTTCAAGAATTCATAAGAGTGAGGCTGAAACAGCTCACGAAATAGCGGTTAAATACAGTCAGGATACTTTAGCTTATTTGCAGGATTATTCGGGGATCATAGTAAAAGATATTGTTTTTAATTATCATCAAAGGCGCCAAGTTTTAAAGCAGTTAAGTATTGAAATACCAAAAGGTAAAACAACTGCAATTGTAGGTAAGAGTGGTTGTGGAAAAAGTACGTTGGCAAGTATGCTAATGCGTTTTATTGACCCAGATCAAGGCTATTTATTTCTTGATGGTCAAAGTTATTTTAGTTTAACGCCTGAAGAAGTTAGAAAAAACATTGTTATGGTACCACAACGGGTTAGTATTTTTAGTGGTTCATTAGAAGAAAATTTGAAACTGGCTGCACCAAATGCTTCAACAAGTGAATTATTAAACGTTTTAAAACAAGTGCATTTATATCAATGGTTGCAAAGTTTGCCAGAAGGCTTATCGACAGATTTGGGTGATAGTGGTGCTAAATTATCTGGCGGGCAGCGTCAAAAGATTGGAATCGCCAGAGCTCTATTAAGTGGTGCTCCATATTTAATTTTTGATGAAGCAACTTCAAGTGTTGATCGTGATAGTGAAGATGAGATTTGGCAATGTATTAATGAGCTTGGTTTAACTAGAACATTAATTATTATTTCTCACCGCTTATCGACAATTCAACGTGCTGATAATATCATTGTGTTAAATCAAGGAAGATTAGTTGAACAAGGGAATCATCAAGCATTATTAAAATATCATGGTGAATATTATCAGTTGGTAAAAGAACAAGAAGCTTTAGAAGCAGCGGGAAAGGTAGGATAGATTATGGAACATAAAAAATCATTATTAACCTTAACCAAACGATTATTGAAAATTGCTGCCACATTAAAAAAATTCTTTGTTATTTCTACAATTGTCAGTATAATTGGAAATATTGCTCAAATGGGGCTAATGGGATTTGGAGCTGCTTTTATTTTGAGTGTTGCCGGAAAGTTAAAATATGCCAATAGCGTCACATATTGTATTTTAATGATTATGAGTGGAATTTTAATTGTTACTTGTCGTTATCTTGAAGGATATTTTTCACATGCTGGTTCGTATGAATTATTAGCTAAAATGCGAGTTGACATGTTTGGAACTTTACGCAAGTTGGCACCAGGGAGTTTGATCGGACGGAATAATGGCGATATCATGGCAATTGCAATTGCTGATATCGAAAGTATTGAATTTTTCTTTGCACATACGATTGGGCCATTATTTACCGTTATTTTACTTCCGTTAGTGACTTTGATTATTGCAGGAAGTATTGATATGCTCTTTGTCTATGCACTGTTACCAATCTATTTAATTATTAGTGTTATTATTCCTATTTTAGCCATTAAACTGGGTCGTAATATAGGAATTGGTTATCGTCAAAAGTTAGGAGAATTAAAAATATTTTTATTAGATAGTGTATATGGATTATCAGAAATTCAAATTTTTGATTATGGAAAACGTCGTAATGAAGAATTAGAAGCTGTTAATCGCAATATAAATCGTTCAATTCATCAACTTGCTTATCACCGCCAATTAGTTGTTTCCACGCCAACGTTTTTCATTTATCTTGCTCGAATTGCTGTAATTGCAGTAGCTTCATATCTTGCTTTAAAAGGAAATATTGATACAACCGGAATTATTATCTTATCATTTTTAGTTTCGGCTTCATTTTCATCGACGCAATCATTAACGACTGTAGTTTCAAGTTTACTTGAAACTTATGCGGCGGCACAACGCTATTTTGATTTGGAAGATATGGTTCCCGTCGTAAATGAAATTGTTGAGCCTAAAGAATTGAAAAATATCGACAAAATTGAATTTATTAATGTAAGTTTTAGCTATCCTGAAATTAATAGAAAAATTATTGAAAATATGAATCTTACCATTAATTTTAAAGATAAAATTGGTCTTGTTGGAGAAAGTGGAATTGGCAAATCAACTTTGATTAGATTGTTATTACGTTTTTATGATGTTACAAGTGGTCAAATTTTAATTAATGGTATAGATATCAAAGAATACTCTTTGCAAGATTTACGTCAACGAATTGGAACACTTGAACAAGACACTTTTCTTTTTAATGATTCTATTGCTGCTAATATTGCTTTAGGAAAACCAAAGGCGACAAAAGAAGAAATCGTAAAGGCTGCTCAAATGGCAGGAATTCATGAATTGATCATTAGTTTACCAGGACAATACGATACTATGATGGGAGAACTTCAGAATCGATTGTCAGGTGGTGAGAAGCAAAGAATTGGAATTGCACGGGTTTTATTAGTTGATCCTGATTTTTTAGTCATGGATGAACCAACAAGTAGTTTAGATGTTATTAATGAAAAAGGTTTATTGAAGACATTGGCTGAACAATTTGAAAATAAGACATGGTTAATTGTGTCACATCGACCTTCTTCATTGACGGGATGTGATCGGGTGATTAAATTAGAAAATAAACAAATTTATGAATTAGGAGGAAAAGCTTAAGGCTTTTCTTTTTTTATATGCTAAAATATGTTCAGGAGGAAATAAGTGTGAAAGAAAATATGAAATATTTAACTAACCATTATCAGTTAAGAGAATTTACTTTAATAAGAATGTTAGAAATTATTAATCAAAATAAAAATATAACTCCTGGAGGAACTGTTTTTTATGGGGATTCAATTACTGAGTATTGTGATCTGGACAAGTATTATCCTGAGATAGAGACTAAATATAATTGTGGAATAGCGGGGATTACTTCAGGAATGCTTTTAAATTTCATCGACGAAGGGGTTATCAAATATCAACCTAAAAACGTGGTTTTGATGATTGGAACAAATGATCTTGGTAATACGGTCATGGAGAGCCCCCGTGATATTGCTTTAAATGTTAAAGAAACAATCGAAATTATTCATTATAATTGTTTGGATACTAAAATTTATCTTGTAGCACCATTACCATGTTTAGAAATGCTTCATGGTTATAAAGCAACAAAGCAAGGATTACGCAGTAATGATACCTTAAAGATGGTCTTTAAAGAGTATAAAAATATTATTCCGTATGATTATGTTACTTTGATTAATCCTTTTATGGCACTTTGCAATAAAAAGGGCCAACCAGTTGAAAATTATTATCTTGATGGTCTTCACATTAATGATGATGGATATCGGGCCTATACAGGGGTAATCAAAGAAAAACTGATAGATTGAATTAGAAAATGGGGATAGCTAATAGATTGTTTAATTACAACAATGATGCTAGAATACTACTAATGGTTGATTTGGGGAGGAAGATATTATGGATACAATTATCATCGTTATAAAAGATAGTGATGATTGTTTAAGATTAAAGGAGTTTTTAAGTAGTGACTATCATATTGTTATATGTAGTGAACTTGAAAATATTATTGATAACCTTAATGATAATCGAATCGTTGCTATTATTATGGACTTAGATGATGCGACTGAAGTTAATGTCGCAAAGTATTCTAGTTATAAAAATATTGATAATATTCAAATCCCTTTAATCGTAGGTGGGAACTTTACGGGAAATCTTCTTAATTTATTAAATTTAGGAGTTAGTGAGGTAATTGTTAAGCCTTATAATGAAGCAATTATTAAATTACGAATCAATAATGCAATTCGTCGGGCCGAAGATAATGAATATAGAATAATGGCTGATTTTGATACTTTAACCAAGATCTATAACCGTACTGCTTTTTATCGCGAAGCTAAAAAATTAATTACGCAAAACCAAGATATTAATTATGATCTTGCTTGTTTTGATATTGATCGATTTAAGATTATTAATGATATTTATGGTAGTAGTGTCGGTGATGAACTATTGATTTATATTGCTAACACGGGAGTTAAGCGGATGAAGAAACTTGGCGGATTAATTGGACGTTTAAGTGGGGATTTATTTGCAATCGTAGTTCCTCATCAAGCGAATATTGAAGACCTGTTGCTTCAACAAATGAATGAAGACATTGGTAACTTTGATCTTGGAATCAAGGTTGTAGTCAGTTTTGGTTATTATAATATTGATGATCTATCATTACCAGTCAATAATATGTGTGATCGGGCAATGATGGCGATAAAAAAAGTAAAAGATAAATACAATACCAGCTATGCAACTTATGATGATGAACTTCGAGATCAAGTTTTAGAAGAACAGAGAATTATTGATGAAATGGATCGTGCATTTGAAAATGATGAATTTATTCCTTATTATCAACCCAAATTTAATATGGTAACGAGGACATATATTGGTTATGAGGCATTGATGCGTTGGCAGAGTCCGACTCGAGGAATGGTGTTACCAAGTACCTTTATTCCAGTTTTTGAAAAGAATGGTTTTATTTCTAAAGCAGATCGGGTAATTTGGCGTAAAGTATGTCAAGATATGGTTATTGCCCGCCAAAAAGGACATGTCTTATTACCTGTATCTGTAAATGTTTCTCGAATTGAATTATATGATCCGGAATTAGGAAATACTATCTTAAAACTTTTAGCGGAATATGAGCTGTCGATTGAGTTATTTCAATTAGAAATTACTGAAACGGCATATATGCAGGATAGTAATCAAATGATTGAGGCTGTAGTAAAGTTAAAGGAACTTGGCTTCACTATTTTAATGGATGATTTTGGTAGTGGTTTTTCATCGTTGAATATCTTAAAGGAATTGCCGTTTGATATAATTAAAATTGATTTGGCGTTTTTGGAACATTTTGATAAAAATAATAAAGCTGAAAAGATTTTAAAATCAGTGATTCAAATGGCGAAACGCCTTAATATGGAAGTAATTGCTGAAGGAGTAGAAACCAAACGCCAAGAAGATTTTTTAGTAGAACTAGGTTGTAATCGTGCTCAAGGGTATCGTTTTGCTAAACCAGCTAGTGCTTCAAAAATTGCTTATATGGTTGAAAATGGTGTCATCGGAGTAGGTGATACTAAAGATGAGGATAGTGCAATAGTTAATATTGATGATATTTTAACGACTGTTTATCAGCAAGGGGAAGTAGATTGGTATCGACAGGCACTGTTAGAATTAAATGCTCAAGTTTTCGAATATGATTTTAAGCGTGATAATATGATTGTTTTTGATACTCCAACAAAGGAAAATGGTTCTAATTTAGCTAAGATGGAAATTCCCAATTATCTTTACAATGTAAGTATTGGTAGAATCGTACATTCAAAAGATGTAAAAAGATATCAGACTGTTTTCAATGGTAATCAGGAATTTAAGGTTATCTATCGACGTTTTATGATTAACCATGGTTCTGGTTATACTTGGGTTAAAGATACAGGAAGAATAATTTATGATGAAGATAACAAACCAAAAATATGTATTGGTGTAAGTCGTGTTATTTCAGATGAAAAGCTTAATGAACAAATGATGAATGTTTTATCAGTAATGGAGCAGTCAACTGATTTTGATTCATCAATCAACCATATTTTGGCAGAGATCGGGGAAGATTTTTTACTTGATCGGATTACGTTATTACTAGAAGAAGGAAACAATTATCGTTCTGTCTATGCATGGCAAGATGAGTCGATTGAGCTTGAGATTAGTGATACTTTCCCAATAGTGAGGACAGAGCTTCAAGAAATAGTCACATATTTTAAGGAGCATCAAATAATTGTTGTTAATAAAAATGAAGGTAATCAATTTAGTAAACAAATTAATAAAAATTTCTTTGATAATCAAGTAAAGACACTTGTTATCATTAGTCTAAACGATGATATTGGTGAATTTATCGGGTGTATTGTTTTTACAATGATAAATGATTATCGACAATGGCGCGATGATGAACTTTGGGCATTACAAGAATTAGTAAAGGGGATAAATGTCTATTTAAATAAAGAGAAAATTTTTAATCGTTTAGATAGCATATTATTAACATATAATCGTGTTATGGAAAAATTGAATGATGGAATATTGATGTTTACATATGAGTCTCAGCCCCAGCTGCTATTTATTAATGAAGCATACCGTAAGATATTAAATATTGATGATATAAATGTTACTAATTTTCTTAGTACGTACTATCGGAGCGTCGATTTGGATGTTCAAAAGCAAATTCATCAGGCAATTGAAAAGTGTGTTGAAACTGGGGAAGAACAGACGCTTTATCATCCACTTAAAACTTGTGAAAAGCAGATTATTAAGGCTAAAACTATTTATAATCTTTCGCCAGTTAAAGAAAATGGTAAATTGGTAATTATTAGCATTACTACGAAACAGTGCACTTAAGTGCTATTATTTTATACTTGTGTATAATTGTATCTAGGAGGTCATAATAATGGCAGAAATATTGATTATTGAAGACGAAGTTAAATTGCGCCAAGAACTGGAAGTATATTTAAATAATAATGGATATTTGACTAAAGTAATTGAGTCTTTTGAAAATACTTTAGAACAAATGAATCAGTTTGATGGGGATTTAATTTTATTGGATATTAATCTTCCCAATGTAAATGGACAGTTTTTATGCAAAGAATATCGTAAGAATTCAAGTAAACCAATTATTATTGTAACTAGTCGCAACAATGAGATGGATGAATTGATGTGTATTAATTATGGTGCTGATGATTTTGTCACGAAACCGTATAATCCATTAATTTTATTGGCCCGAATCGAAGCGGTCTTAAAACGAACACAGCCTACAAGTGATGTTTTGATTAGTTATGAAAAGATAAAATTAGATGTATCTAAAAGTAGTATTATTGATAAAAATAAAGTGATTGAATTATCAAAAAATGAGTTAAAAATATTTTACTTTTTATTACTGCACCGTGGGAAAATTAAATCTCGAGAAGAATTAATGGCATATTTATGGGATAGTGATATGTTTGTGGATGATAATACATTGACTGTTAATATTAATCGCTTACGTAAAAAGTTAGAGGATATTGGTTTAAATGATGTAATTCATACTAGACGTGGTCAGGGGTATATCATTTTATGAGATTATTTGATTATTTAAAAGATGAAATCATTACGGTTACAGTAATGATTTCTGTGACTTGTTTGGTAATGTTGATTTTGGCAGTTTTTAATTGTCCAACTTTTTTAGTAGTCTACATTCCACTTCTGCTCATTAGCTCATTTGTAGTAGTATTAATGTATGATTTTTTTCGGCGTAGAAATTTTTATAATAATTTGATAGGAATCTTAGATCATCTTGATGAAAAGTATCTTATTACTGAATTGATTGGAAATCCTCATTTTCTAGATGGTAAAATTATGGTTAACTGTATTTATGAAATTGATAAATCAATGAAAGAACATTTAAATGATGCAATTTATCGACAAAGTGAACTCAAAGAGTATATTGAGATGTGGTGTCATGAAGTAAAAACACCTGTAGCTACAAGTCAAATGATTATTGAAAATAATCTAAATCCAGTTAATGAGAGTATTAAAGAAGAACTCATAAAGATAGATAATTATGTTGAACAAGTACTCTTTTATGCTCGAAGTGAGAATGTTGAAAAAGACTATTTAATTAAAGATGTTAAACTTAGTGAATTAGTTAATTCAGTAATTAAACGTAATAAAAAAGATTTAATCAATAAACATGTTAAAATTGAATTAGAGAATCTTGAAATAGATGTTGCTAGTGATAAAAAATGGTTAGAGTTCATTTTAAATCAGATTATTAATAATGCAATTAAATATGTTGATGAAACACCAATAATTAAACTATTTGCAAAACAATATAAAGATCGTGTTGAATTAATGATAAAAGATAATGGAATTGGAATCTTAGAAAATGAATTGAATCGTGTTTTTGATAAAGGATTTACGGGAACAACGGGACGAACTAAACAAAAGAGTACGGGAATTGGTTTATATTTATGTAAAAAATTATGTTATCGATTAAATCATGAAATTAAAATAGATTCAAATTCACATGGTACGGTAGTAACTTTGGTTTTTCCGCACAGCTCACACATAACCTTACAATAATGTAAGGTTATGTTATTTTATTCGATGGTAGAAATTATTATGACGGCTATAATAGTTGTTGAGGTGAAGAGAAATGGAAAAAATTTTAAGAATTGAAAAAATTGAAAAATATTATGGAAATAAAAACAACATTACAAAGGCTGTCGATAATATTAGTTTCGATGTTAACGGTGGTGAGTTTGTAGCCATTATGGGGGCTAGTGGTAGTGGGAAAAGTACTTTACTAAATTGTATTTCAACGATTGATAAAGTTACTAGTGGTCATATTTATTTAAAGGATGCTGACATTACTAAACTAAAGGGATATAAATTAACAAAGTTTAGAAGGGATTCGTTAGGCTTTATCTTTCAAGATTTTAATCTTTTAGATACATTGACTTCATTTGAAAATATTGCTTTGGCTTTAACGATTCAAAAATCAGATTATAAAAAAGTAGATGAGAAAGTAAACAAGGTTGCAGCAGCTTTAGGAATCAAAGAAATTTTATCAAAGTATCCATATGAATTATCTGGTGGTCAAAAACAAAGAGTTGCTTGTGCTAGAGCTATCGTTACTAATCCTGATTTGATTTTAGCGGATGAACCAACTGGAGCTCTTGATAGTAAATCAGCAAGAATGTTATTAGATAGTTTGAATGCGTTAAATGAAAAATTGAATGCAACAATTTTGATGGTTACTCATGATTCATTTACAGCTAGTTATGCTGATCGAGTAATCTTTATCAAAGATGGTAAAATCTTTAACGAAATTGTTAAAGGTGATAATTCTCGTAAAATGTTCTTTAATAGTATTATGGATGTTCAAACATTATTAGGTGGTGAACTAAATGAAGTTATTTAGTTTAGCACTTAGAAATATTAAAAAGAGTATAAAAGATTACTCAATTTATTTTATTACACTAGTTATTGCTGTTGCTATATTTTATATCTTTAATTCGATTGATAGTCAAACAGCAATGATGTCAATTAGCAAATCAACAATGGAAATTGTGCAGTCTTTAGTAAATGTTTTATCATATATTTCGGTTTTTGTTTCGGTAGTTTTAGGATTTTTAATTGTTTATGCAAATAATTTCTTAATTAAACGCCGAAAAAAAGAAATCGGTATTTATATGACTTTAGGAATGTCAAAGTTAAAAGTATCTACGATTTTAGTACTTGAAACAGTTATTGTTGGAGTGATTTCATTAGGAATCGGTTTACTCTTAGGAATTGGCTTATCTCAATTGTTATCAATTTTTACTGCAAAATTGTTTGAAGCTGATATGACCAAATTTACATTTGTTTTTTCTAGTGGAGCACTTTTATCAGCGATTATTAATTTTGGATTTATTTATATTATTGTAATGATTTTCAATATTATCACACTAAATCGATTTAAGTTGATTGATTTATTATATGCAAATCGCAAAAATGAAAAGGTTAAAATAAAAAATGGCTGGTTAATTTTTATTATTTTTATTATCTCTATTGTTTTGATTGGGTACGCATATAAGTTATTGTATGATGGCGCTTTATATGTTGTGGGTTCTGATTTTTTGATCATGATTATTCTGGGGACGATTGGAACTTTCTTGTTTTTCTTATCAGTATCAGGTTTTTTATTAAAAGTTGTTCAAATGCGCAAAAAGACTTATTATAATGGTCTGAATATGTTTGTATTAAAACAAGTAAATAATAAGATTAATACACATGTTATTTCTACAACAGTTATTTCCTTAATGTTATTGTTAACGATCGGGATATTATCATCGTCTTTAGCGATGGCCTCAGCAATGAACACTACTTATGAGGGAAATAGCCCAAGTGATGTTACTGTATTTTCTAGTAATACTGAAATTATTGATAGATTTAAACAGGAACCGGTGTATCAACAAATCATCAAAGAGGATTATCAGTTCAATTATCTTAATTTACAAGGATTAAAACAAGGTATTTTTATTGATTCAAAAGATAATGCTTATACTAATATAGAAGCAGTAAAAAATCAACCGATGCGGGTAATCAAAGAAAGTGATTTTAATAAAATCATGGAATTAAATGGTAAAGAAGATCAAAAAATACAATTGGCTAATAATCAATATGAATTAGTAGCAACTTATCCTGTAGCACTTGAATATTATAATAAGTTTCTAGCTGGCGATAGTACAATCAAAATAGGAGATACTACGCTTCAAAGTAATACGGATCAAGCAGTAGAATTGGCAATTACTAACGATAGCGGCAATGAAGGGTTTGTTGTTGTAAATGACCAGATTGCAAATAAATATGTGGAAGAACAAGAAAGTTATTTAACTTATCTAGTGGCAGACTATCAAGGTGATAAGGAAGAATGTGAGGAACAATTCCAAGATTTGCTTAAATCTTTTAATGAACAGTTAAGGACTGAAAGCAGTCCAACAGTTATTAGTTTTACCCGGATTGGATTAGGGCAATCGGGAATTGGAATGAGTGCTTTGTTTACTTTTGTTGGACTGTATTTAGGAATTGTATTTGCACTTGCAAGTGGTACTGTGTTAGCAATTGAACAATTATCAGAATCTTCTGATAATAAAGAACGTTATCGTATCTTAGGACAGTTAGGTGCAAGTAAACCAATGGTAAATAGAAGCCTTTTAGTTCAAATTGGAATCACATTTATGTTTCCATTAATCGTAGCTTTAATTCATAGTTTTGTTGCACTAAAAGAAATAAATTATATTATTAGTTTGATGGTCAGCATTAATATCGCTGATAACATCTTGGTTACGACGATCTTTATTGTAATTGTATATGGAGGTTATTATTTAGCGACTTATTTAGCTAGTAATCGAATCATTAATGAATAAAAAACCCGTTATGGGTTTTTTAGTTTAAGAGCGTATGCGGAAGTTCGTAGATTATATCGTCATGGCTGTATGTACGAATTTGTTTATGAGGTAAAATAGACTGGCGATCTTCTAACAATCCATCAAATACAATCTTGTGTCGATAGGGGAGCAGTGCTAAATTACAGACCTGGGGCAAAGTTGAATTAGGATAAATTTCTTTAAGATGATTAACAAGCCCATAAATAGCATAAACACCAGTTTCATTACTAACGAGCGTATAGTCATCAAGATTTGTTAAAATTAAAAAGTCATCAATAAAGCCAGCTTTAAAATCATTAATAATAGTCAGTTCATAATTGGTTAGGTGCTCAGGATTTTCACTGATATAGTGGTCGATTATATTTGGATTATCAAATAGTAAGGTTCGAATTTGAGAAAAATCATCTTGCTCAATATAATCAAGATTTTTCATTGAAATATCTGTAATTTTAAAAACTTGGTTAGTATACTCTAATAAACTTAAATACAGCTGATAAAAGGTAGAACTCTCTTGCTCACTGAAATAAGAATCTTTGTTGATTGTCAAATAGTAATCATACGGGGATAATCCATAAAAAGCAGCACTATGAATTAAAGGAACTGCAGCACGTAAATTCTTTTCAAGATGTTCAATAACTTGATTATTTGTAATTTTTAATTCATTAATCATATAAATCAAATCGTTAAGGTCACCATGAATTTGACAAAAAAGCATAATACTATCTCTAAATAATTCTCTTACAAAAAGATTATCAATTTGTTCGACTGCTTCATAGAGGTTAGTGATGGCTGGTTCACTTAAGTCAAAGCCATATTTAGCGATCGTTCTTAATTGTTTGGCGGTATAAGCCGCAGGAGTTTTTTTTACTAATGTTTGGAGCTGTTCAATTTTTTGGATAATCGGCCGATATGGCTCATAAGCTAATAATAATTCAGTTTCCCCTTGATAAATAAAGTAATGCTGAAATAGATAGTGATTTGTATCTAAATGAGTGTTTACTTCATTACGTGAAAGTGAAGGATCATAACTATGATAAATATTTACTAATTCTTGTGGTTCAATAATACCTCTAATGGCTAGAATACCAATCAATAATTCATTGATTTGATCTATTTGAATGACCTTGTCAATATCCGCTTGTTCTACAGCATTAATAACATTTATCTTTATGTCTTCAGGGATTTCTAAATAGTTATTATTATTAGGATTTTTAATTAGTAAGCATTTGTTGATCAATGTATTGATTGTAGGGATATCTTTACGATAACTTTTGGTTTTTTCAAAATTTTGTAAGAAAACGATTTCGTCATAACATAAAATATCTAAAACATTTTGAATACTGCCATTGTAGTATGCTACGATCTCTTGATAAATCTGTTTTGAGGTAATTTGATGCGGTGGTTTAGGGGTGGCAACAATCTTAAAATAACGCTGGTAAATATGCTGACATTCAGGTGTTGTAATTAATTCAACTAGTTTCATTAAACCACCTCCTTATACTTATAGGATACTACAATTTGCTGGGAGTTTAAAATGATATACAAAGAATCTTTACAATAAAGATAAGCTATGCTTATAATAATCAGGTGAGGTGTAAGATGAAAAGAAGAGAGCCGGTAATTCATGATTTAAATAAGTGTTCATTTCATGAAATAGAAGATAATTATTATCAGTGTTTATTTAATGAAAATCCTCAACAAGTTATTCCAATTAAAAATTTAACGATTGAGGAATGTAAATTTATTAAGATTGATTTTAATATGATCGAATTAGTTAATACTCATATAACAGATTGTATTTTTGAAAACTGTGATTTATCAAATTTAGAATTTAATAAGGTTAGTATCCATCGTTGTCACTTTATTAACTGTAAGATGACAGGGCTAAATTTTATTGACTGTTCTTTACAAGATCTTTTATTTGAGGGAGTACAAGGACGCTATATGAATATTAGTCTTGGAAATATTCGTTGTGTTGAGTTTAATGATAGTACATTAGATGAAAGTAGTTTTATGGAAGTGAATGTTAAAAATCTTGTTTTTAAACAAGTTAGTTTTATTGCTGGAGAGGTATTTAAAACAAGCTTAAAAGGGATGGACTTTAAGACCACTAATATTGAGGGAATTAGAATCGATGATTATAGTTTAAAAGGAATCCATGTTGATATGTATCAGGCAATCGCTTTAGCTAGTTTATTGGGAATCATCGTTGATTGAATTCAATGACAAAAAATGAAATTAAGGGCTATTTAAGCCCATTTTTATATCAATTAAAAAAAATAATGACAAAATACAATTCTGTGATATAATGATGAAGTTATAAGAGAGGTTGAGTAAATGAAGATAAGAAATATTGCGATTATTGCCCATGTCGATCACGGTAAAACAACACTTGTAGATCAATTATTAAAATTATCGGGTACATTTAGAGATAATGAACAAATAGCAGAACGTGCAATGGATAGTAATGCCATTGAACGTGAGCGTGGAATTACTATATTGGCTAAAAATACAGCCATCAATTATAAGGATTATCGCATCAATATTATGGATACTCCTGGTCATGCCGATTTCGGTGGTGAAGTTGAAAGAATCATGAATATGGTTGATGGGGTATTATTAGTGGTCGATGCTTATGAGGGAACAATGCCTCAAACACGTTTTGTTTTAAAGAAAGCATTAGCAGCTAAAGTAAAACCAATCGTAGTAATTAATAAAGTAGATCGTCCAGTAGTAAGAATTCAGGAAGTAATGGATGAAGTATTAGAATTATTTATGGAATTAGGAGCTGATGATGATCAGTTAGAATTCCCGACTGTCTATGCTTCAGCATTACAAGGAACTTCTAGTTTGGACCCTGATTTATCAACTCAAGACCCAAGTATGGACTGTTTGTTTGATATGATCATTGATGAGATTCCAGAACCATTAGTTGATGAAGAAGGACCATTACAATTCCAGCCGGCTTTATTAGATTATAATGATTATGTGGGAAGAATCGGTGTTGGACGAATTCAACGTGGTAAAATACGAGTTAATGAAAGCGTAACTTGTGTTCGTGCTGATGGTTCACACAGTCAATTTAGAATCCAAAAATTATTTGGTTTTATTGGCTTGCATCGAATTGAAATTGAAGAAGCAGGGGCTGGAGATATTGTGGCGATTGCTGGTTTAGCTGATATCGGTGTTGGTGAGACTGTATGTACTACGGGAAAAGAAGAAGCTTTACCATTATTAAAAGTAGATGAACCAACTATTCAAATGGTTTTTGGTACTAATACTTCGCCATTTGCAGGTCAAGATGGAAAATTTGTAACAGCTCGTCAAATTGAAGAACGTTTATTTAAAGAAACTAACCGTGATGTATCTTTAAAGATTGAAAGAATTCCTAACAGTGAAGAATGGATCGTTTCTGGACGGGGAGAGTTGCATTTGTCGATATTAATTGAAAATATGCGTCGCGAAGGATATGAACTTCAAGTTTCTAAACCAAAAGTAATTATTAAAGAGATTGACGGTGTACTTTGTGAACCATATGAAGAAGTTAATATTGAAGCACCCGATGACTGTATTGGTAATGTTATAGAATCATTAGGATATCGTCGAGGTGTACTTGAAAATATGGTTAGTAATGAAGGACAAACAAGTGTCACATATACAATTCCTTCAAGAGGGATGATTGGTTTTATGACAAACTTTTTAACAATGACAAAAGGTTATGGAATTATTTCTCATTCATTCTTAGAATATCGCCCAATGGAAGGTGAATCAGTTGGAGAAAGATCACTTGGTGTTTTAGTTTCGATAGATAATGGTCAAACTACAGCCTATGCTTTAGGTGGGGTTGAAGATCGTGGAGTTATGTTTATTGGTCCTGGTGTTGATGTTTATGAAGGGATGATCGTTGGTGAACATAGTCGTGACAATGATTTAGTAGTTAATGTTACAAAAGGTAAACAACTAACAAATACCCGTTCTTCATCAAAAGACTCAACAGTTGTTTTAAAAAGACCTCGGACATTTAACTTAGAAGCTTGCTTAGATTATATTAATGATGATGAATTAGTTGAAGTAACACCTGAAAACATTCGTTTGAGAAAACGTTATTTAACAGAACAAGCACGTAAACAACAAAACCGTTTAAAACAAAATAATTCATAAAGCAGGAAATTTCGATTTTCTGTTTTTTCTTTTTTATTCAATTTTGTTAGACAAACTTTGTAGGAATTTTCTAAAAAAAGATAATATTTTTATCGTTAATTCTTAAAAAATGATGATTAACACTATAAAATTTGCATATTTGGCTTGAATATGATATTATTGATTCAAGAAGAAACGGGGGAATTATTTAAAGATGAAAGCAATCGTAGAAGTACAATATCATGGGAAAAACGTAACAGCAACTGATATTGAAAAATTGGTAAAAGAGGACGTTAAATCACAGGGAGTTAAAATTTCAACTGTTGATACGTTGCAAATATATTATACACCAGAAACTTCATCAGTTTATTACGTTGCGACTACAAAAGATGGTAAATCTGTAAATAACGAAGAACCATTAGTTATTGAGTAGTCTTAATATAATATCCAAAAATATATCCAAAGCAAGAAACGATAATTTAGATTATCGTTTTTTGTTTTATTATCATCAAAGGTTTGTGGTTTATCGACAAAAAACATGCTATAATTATTTTGTTTTGAAGGAGTGAAAAAAATGAAAAAAATTACAGCTGGTTTATTAGCATTTTTAATGCTAACAGGATGTTCAAATATAGATAACGATCAAACATTGTTTGTAGCTAATAATAAAGAAAAATATGCGCTTATGGATTATGAAGGTGATAAGCAGACTGAATTTATTTATGATAAGTATGAAGAAGTTGGAAGTTCTGGTTATATTGTAATTAAGGATAAAAAGTATGGATATCTTCTTCATGATGGTGAAGAAGCAATCAAATTAGGAAAATATGATAAACTAGAATCAATTGGAAATATGATTGTTGGTTATGATAAGAATGAAAAAATTAGTATTTTAGATGGTGAAGGAAAAGAATTATACAAGGAAGATAAAAAGACAGAGATTTCTTTATTCGGGTTACCGGTTATTCATCAAGGTAAAGAATATATTGTTTTATATAATGATGGTGAGGTATTAAAAAAGAGTAAGGAGAAGATTATAAGTGCATATACAGTTGATAGTGATTATGCGGTTATTAATTTTGAAAAGACCTCATCTATTTACAATTTAGTTAATGAAAAGCATATTGAAGGAATCAAGATTGGTGGCAATAATCAGTTGATGGATCATAGTAGTAAAAAAGGTTATTTGCTTTATAATCGTAAAACTCATGAGATCAATGCATTGGATTTAGAAGGAAAAATAATTTTTACTACAACACTTGAATTAGATGATTTATATTATGATAATTCAAAAAATATTATTGGAGTAAAAAATCAAACTACATATTTATTTAACAAAGATGGTGAAACAGTAACATCAAACAGTTACTATCGTAACTATAAAAATTATGTTGTAAAGAATAAAGAAATGATTTACGGACCACATAAATTCGTTAATGATGGTAAAGAAATAGAGGTAAATGGGATTCAGTTAGACCCAATGGCATCATTTACAAAGAGTAAGATTTTCCCGGTGTATGTGCGTGATGAAGGTTACCAATATTATGGTTTTGATGGTAAGGAAGCAATAAAGGAATCTTATAAGAGTGCTGAAGCTTTTGATGAAAATAATCTTGCTGTCGTTTCTAAAAAAGAAGATAAATATTATTTAATTAATAATAAAGGCAAAAAAGTATCTGAACAATATGTACGAATTATGTATTTAGGTGAAAAATATTATGCTGGATATACTACTGGCAGTAAGTATGAAGTATTTGATGTAGAAGGAAATAAAGTAATTAATGACTATTTTATGGACGAAGGGACAACCTTTGTGTATAATGATGTAGTTTATGGTATCTTCAACAAGAGTGGAAGCAGTTATATTTATGATATGAATGAAAATGAAGTGGTTTTCTCAGTTGAAGGTGATTTAGAATTCAATGAAAAAGGGTATTTTGTAACAGTTGATGGTGATGCTTATTATTCATTGAAAGGCGAGAAAATTTATAAGAGGTAAAGAAATGGAATATTATATTTACATGCTTATTTCGTTGGCAGTAATGTTGACAGCAATCAAATTGATTTTTTGTGAGTTAGAAGGTAGAACGGCACAAAAGAAAAGTATTTTAAGCTGGTATACTAAATTAAATGAACCGTTTAAGTATACTCGAACAAAAAGTATTATCTTTATGTGTGTGATATGCTATGCTATTGCGTCAGTTCAGGCGATGTTTACAACTGAATGGTTTGTTGAAATGTTAGGATTTATCGCAGTTGGAGTTATTTGTGATGGGATTAGCCAGTATATTGGATTTTATTACAATAAAATCCGTTTTAGGAAGAAAATCAATGAGGCTTTATTGATGAAATCAGAAATTGCCAAAGCGATGAATGAAACAGCTAATGCGCTGGTACAGCAAAGTTTACCAACTTATTCAAGCCATGAGATTGCCGCCCGTTATTTTAATGATGACACTCATTTAGCGACTATCTCATTTGATGGGGGAGAATATGTTGCTGCTTTTGAACATTTACCACCACTTACATATGTTGTAGAAGCTCAATATGAAAAAGCTGAAGAAAAATTAGCTGATCGCAATGTTAAAGTAACAAAATTAACAAATGAAGGGAAATTACCATTTAAAGATGAGCGAATCGATGTCATTGTTAATGAATTATCTAATTATGATAAGTATGATTTGTATCGGGTCGTAAAACCAGGTGGGTATATTATTGTTAATCAAATGGGTAGTGATAATTATAAAGAATTGATCAATATTTTCTTACCTTTTAAGTTACATGGTCGTTGGGATCGTGAGGCTAGTTGTCAGACATTGAGTGACATTGGTTTGGAGATTATTGATAGTGTGGAAGAACATGGGTATGTTCGTTTTGACACGCTGGCATCATTTATTCAGTTCATGAAAGGAATCACTAAAGCTGATATTACTCAAGATCGTTTTATGAATTTTTATAGTCATGTGTTGAAACAGATCAAAGATAAGAAATATTTTGAATTAACGACTCATCGTTTTATGGTAGTGGCAAGAAAAAAAGAGTTATAAGAGTAAGGTTAAATTGAAAAAAATTTTCAATTTAACCTTTTTTTATGGAGAAAAATTAATTATTACGGAAAATGATAATTAAACTGCCAGACAATTTTTTTAGGAGAGTTTTATCTGCGCTATGAACAGAAGGTGTTTATAACGTTGGCAGGGTTGTCTAAGATCATATTGAGATATGTAAGTCTGTGACTAGAAAATTATTGCTTTTTGTAACGATGTTGGTTCACGTATCAGAAATAATATGTACTGCTGTTATGAAGTGGATATTAAGCTGTTTAGAATCTCATTGCCGGAGGAGTAATGGGTAACTGATTATGGGCAAACGCTTAAAAAAATGTCGTAAATTCATATTTAAAATTGTATTAAAGGATTTTTTACAGTATTGATAGAATAAAAAGAGATGGTTTTATGATTGTTAAGAAAAAGGCTTTAAATCTAAAAAGATTTAGGAGCTGATAAGGTAGGTATACTTCCAATCTCGACACTAAAAGAATTGTTAATTAGAATATTATATTATTGAATTTAATATACAACATTAAATTCATGAAGTAACATGGCTAAACAGTAATTAAATCAAATATCAAGCAAGGTTAAGAAAAGTATCACTTGTCACACCGTATGATCAATAAACAAAAGATGCAAGTTATGTAGCTAATACAATGCGGTAAAATTATCAAGATGAGTTATTTAGAGATTATTTAAATTAGATTGAAGAAAATAGTTAATAAAGATGATGAGGTTATTTTTATTCATCCAATAATGCTGGCAGGAGATAATAAAATTAAAGATCTAGTATTTTAAATCAGATCATTAGTCGAAAAATGGAAGTTTAACTTCCATTTTTGATTCTTTATTGTATAATTAAAGTAATTTAATAACGCATATTTAATGGTTGTTGTACATTAATAAGGAATCTTGTTAGAAGCAAGAGCGGTCCCGCCGCCGTAATGAGGAGTTAAGACGATAGACCACTGGTGAAAACTGGGAAGGTGTTAAGACGATGAATCTAAGCCGGAATACTTGCCATTATCTTAGGATACACTTTACGGACGATAGAGTAGTTCTACATAAACGTGATCCTTTTGTGCGCCATTTTTTAGAAAGGGTCTTTTATTATGTCAAAATATTTAAAAATTTCATTAGTATTTATCTTGGTTTTATTGACTGGATGTGGAACAGTAACAAAGGGCAATAATATTGTGAAAACCAAAACAGAATCAACTGAACAACAATGGGCTAATGAGGTGACAGCAACAATTGATGCAGCTGGTAATGTAACAGTCATAAGTGAAAATAGTCAGACAGATAGCGCTACAGATGCTGGTGATGAGCATAATAAGGGAACAAATAGTTCTGCTTTAGATTCTAATCAGACATCTAATGATGGTGCTAATACTGATGTTGGTAATAAAGATAATTCTACAAATAATAAGCCAGCTGATAATGATAATCAAATGATTAATGTTAGCATTTCAATTGATTGTAAAACAATTTTAAATAATATGAATGATCTAAAAGATGGTTATGAACAATTTATCCCAACTAATGGAATGATTCTTAGTACTGAACAATTTAAAGTTAAAAAAAATACAACCGTAATAGATGTTTTAAAGAAAGCAACAAGTGAAAATGAGATAAAACTGGTTACTGTTTCTTCAGGTTTTGGGCTCTATGTAAAAGGGATTGGTCAAATTGAAGAAAAAATATGCGGTTCATCGAGTGGCTGGATGTATAAAGTTAATGGTAATTTTCCTGAATATGGTGCAAGTTCTTATCGATTAAAAGATGGTGATAAAATAGAATGGCGTTTTACTTGCAAACAAGGGGATGTTTAAATGCTCAGTAAAATTAATATAATAAAAAACAAATTAGTAATCAAACCTTTTAAAAATAGTCATCCAGTAGTATTATTTGCTTATTTTCTTTCAGTTATTACTCTAACAATTATTCAACAAAATTATTATTTAATCATTTTGTCGATAGTTAGTGCGATAATAATTGATTATTATTTTAATTACCTAACTTTTTTTAAAGATATGAAATATACTGTTGTTTTGGTGGTTATTATAATGATTACAAATCCTTTATTTGTAACGGAAGGATTTGATATTTGGTTTCAAAATGACTATGTCACGATTACTAAACAAGCTCTATTTTATGGATTAGTATTTGGCTTGCTGTTATCATGCATGTTATTGTGGTTTCGCATAATGAAAACATGCTTAACAGATAGTCATATTGTTTATTTATTTGGTTCAATATTACCTACCTTAGGGTTAGTTATATCGATGTGTTTGAATATGATTAGTAAATTAAAAAATCAATATCAAAAAATTAGAGAGGCTAATATAAATATGCCCAGTCAAAATAAGTTGGGTTACTACCGAAATATGATAGTTGTATTAGTTACATATGCTTTTGAATCATCGCTTGATATGATGAATTCAATGCAAGCTAGGGGTTATGGACAAGGTAAGCGAACTAGTTTTCATCTGTATAGTTTTAGAAAAGATGATGCTTTAAAATTAATAGTAATAATAGGACTATTTATGATAAGTTTATTAGGATTTTTAATCCGCTATCGTAGTTTTTATTATTTTCCACTTATTCAAGAATTTAGTTTACAGTGGCAAGATGGTTTATTTATGCTAGTTTATATAGGATTAATGTTATTACCAATTTATTTAGGAGGAAAGAAAAATGTATAAAGTAAAAAATGTATGTTTTACTTATCCTGATAATGAAAAAGTGATTGATAACCTTTCCTTTGAAATAAATAAAGGGGATTTTGTTGTTATTTGTGGCGAGAGTGGTTGTGGCAAAACAACATTGTTGAGATTGTTAAAATCAAGTTTACAACCGACAGGAACACTTGAAGGAACAATTGAACTAGACGAACAAATAAAAAAAGATATTCAGATTGGCTTTGTTTTTCAAAACCCTGATGATCAAATTGTTATGGATAAGGTTTGGCATGAAATTGCTTTTGGACTTGAAAATCAGGCAATCCCCTTAAAACAAATGAAACGTCGAGTAGGTGAAATTGTTAATTATTTTAATTTACAAAATATTATTAACAATGATACACAATCATTATCTGGCGGAGAAAAACAACTTGTTAATTTAGCTAGTGTAATGGTAATGAATCCTAGTGTTATCTTACTTGATGAAGCTACGGCTCAGTTAGATCCAGTTAATCGTGATGAATTTATTAGAATTTTAAAACAGCTAAATGATGATTTTGATATTACGATTATTTTAGTTGAACATCAATTAGAAGGCTTGTTGGATGTTGCAAATCGTTTGATTTTGCTTGATCATGGCCAAAAAGTTATTGATGATCAAATTGAAAAGGCAGTAAAAAAGATGTTAACAGAGGATGTTTTTGTAGCTGCTTTACCTAATTATGTACGAGTTTCAACATTAGCTAATGCACTTTGTTTAACTGTAAAACAAGCACGTGAAGCACTAAAAGACTATCATGATTTTGATATTAAGGAGCAGGAGGTTGTCGATACTGGACTTTTATTGAAAATTCGTGATTTGAGCTTTGCCTACGATAGTACGGTTTTAGAAAATCTTGATTTAGATGTTAGACAAAATGAGATATTATCAGTAGTAGGAGCTAACGGTAGTGGGAAATCATCATTTTTGAAATGTATCGCAGGGTTAGTTAAGTATCAAGGTAATATAACTAAAGTAGGAGTTGTAGAAAAAATTGGTTATTTACCCCAGGATCCCACAACATTGTTTATAACCGATAAAGTTATAAATGAATTATTAGTAGTAGAAAATAATTTAAAAACAGTTGAAATTGAAATGGAGAATATTGGAATTAGTAATTTACGAGATATGCACCCGTTTGATTTGAGCGGTGGTCAAAAGCAATTATTGGCATTAGGAAAAGTTTTACTGACAAGACCGCAATTGTTGTTATTAGATGAACCTACTAAAGGAATAGATGCAGTGAGCAAAGATAATTTGGCGAGTTTGATTCGTAGTTTAAGCAAACATATGACGATAATTGTTGTTAGTCATGATTTAGAATTTGTCGCTAAAATAAGTGATCGAGTTGCTATGATTTTTAATGGACAAATGGAATCAGTAGACTCGATGCGAAATTTCTTTAGTAATAATTTATTTTATACTACAACGATTAATAAAATAGTAAGAAATAATAACTCTGAAGTTGTTTTATTAGAGGATTTAGGGTTATGAAAATAAAAAAAAGTATCTTTATTTTAATGGTTATTGTTTTAATAACGATCTTAGGAACTGTTTTATATAAAGATGAAAAATATAATTTAATTATTATTGCTTCGTTTGCATTATCTTGTTTACCATTTTATTTTAAATATGAAAATAGCAAACCTAAAATAAGGGAAGTTGTGGTTTTGGCAACAATGATTGCCCTAACAGTTGTTTCTAGAACGATTTTTATGTTAACACCCAGTTTTAAACCTGTAACTGCAATGGTTATTATTTGTGGGATAGTTTTTGGTCCGGCATCTGGTTTTATGTGTGGGTCGTTGTCAGCAACATTATCAGACTTTGTTTTTGGAATAGGACCATGGACTCCATTCCAAATGATCGCATGGGGAATAATTGGTTATGGAGCTGGAATTTTTAGTAAAAATTTGTTTAAAAATAAATTTTTATTATATGGATATAGTGCTATTTGTGGACTTGCTTTTTCCATGGTAATGGATTTATGGTCAGTTCTTGCTTTTGAAACAAGTTTTAATTTAACACGATATTTGGCAATAGTATTAACTTCATTACCAACGACGTTAATATATATTGTTTCAAATATAATTTTTATGTTTTTACTTAGTAAGACGATGTTTCAGATCTTACAAAGGGTAAAAATAAAATATGGAATAACGGAGGGAAAAATTGAATGAAAAAATTAATGCGGTTTACTGTGGCGTTAGCGCTTGTTTGTGCTTGCATTGTGCCAATCAATGCGCAATCTTCAACTTTAGCCAAAGCTCAAAGCTATTGGTTGAATAACAATGAATTATCTGGACTGGATGCCGTTTTGGCTGTAGAATCTTTAGGATTAGATGTTGAAGATGAAAAGAATAATTTTACTTTAAACTATTCTTTTGAAGCACCAACAAATTCTTATGGTGATGAAATTACTTATGAAGAAATGGATGCTGGTTATTTGGCTAAAAATATTATGGCTTTAGCGGCAATAAAATCAGATCCTGCTAAGTTAAAACTAAAAGATGGTTCAACGATTAATCTAATTGATTTATTAAAATCAAAAATTGATGAAAATGGTAATGTTGATTATGGGTCAGCAAATCCAGAATCAAGTACTGCATATACAATGTTTGCCTTAGCTATTGTTGATGAAAATTATAATCTTGATAAACTAGGATTAAACTTGACTGAGATGCAGCTTAGTGATGGCTCTTGGGGCTATAATGGAGCTTGGGGTGGACCTGATATTACTGGATGGGCATTAGCTGCTCTTTCATTATGCAACAATACATATCAGGCTTCAATTGATAAAGCTTTAGCTTATTTAGCATCAATTCAAATTGATAATGGCGGTTATAATAGTGGCTTTGGCGTTAATTGTAATAGTCAAGCTTGTGCCGTATGGGGAATTTTAGAATACGATATTCAAGGTGTAAAAAATGGTACTTACAATAAGGGTACAGGCAATCCATATGATCTATTATTACAATTTATGCAAGAAGATGGTTCATTTGGCGCTAGTTTAGATGTAGATTATGGCAATGCTTATGCAACAGTTCAAGCGGCCCTTACTGTTGGGGTATATGAAAATGGTTCCTTAATTGACAATATTAAAGCTCAATATGATGAGATGTTGAATCCTAAAAATGATCAGCCAGAACCAACACCAGCTCCTGCTCCGGTTACACCATCTACACCTGCTGATAAGTCAATTACATCAGTTAAGACAGGTGATGATGCAGTCATTGCACTAACAGTATCTTCATTGATTATTAGTGGTGGAATGTATTTGTTTATTAGAAAAGAATCTTAAAAAAGTGTAAAATGTAGTGACCCCCAAAATGATATGTACCCTCCTTACTGGTTTGTCCAGTAAAGAAGGTACACATCAAAAAGGAGGTCACTTTTTATACGGAATAGTAAAAAATTTAAATTAAAATATATTTAAAAATATAAGGATGGGAATATCTAAAAGATCTATCGGGTGTATGTCATAAGGATTTTTGACTCAACGAGTGGAATAAAATTAGAACATATAAGCTGACTTTATCCATCGAACAAAAAATGGAACTGATAAATAGAGTTGGAAACAGAGAAAATTATCGGTTAGTAGCTTTAGCTGCCAGTATAGGACGATGTATTAATAAAAAACTGAACATCTTAGTTTGCAATTATTATTCAAACCTTAAAGGATTAATCTTTCATTTAGATCAAGAATGACATTGTCACAGCATAAAGCCTATCAAAAATGGTTAAGTGATAAAGAAAATTGCATGAACAATTCAAAGCTGCAATGAGTGAATATATCGAATATTATAATAACGAGAGAATCAATACAAAAAGAAAAGGATTGAGTCCACTTGTATATAGACAACAATCCTTTCAAGATCTAACTTTAATTTAACGTGTCCAACTTTTCGGGGCACTACAAAAGCACTTTTTTATTTATTATATTTTTGGTGGTTTTTACGATATTGTAAAGGAGAAAAATTTGTACTTTTTTTAAATGCTTGAGCAAAATATGAAAGCGAGGAGAAACCAAGAATTGTTGAAATCTGTGAAATTGATAGGTCGGTATCTCTAAGTAAATATTTGCTCTCATATATTCTTCGCTGAAGTAGATAGCTGATTGGTGAAACACCGACATCATTTTTAAATTCATGAGCAAGATAGAATTTATTCATATGAGTTTTTTCAGCTAAAGTATCCAAAGTTATTTCTTTATGGTAATTACGATCAATGTAGTTCTTGATCATAAAGATTTCCTTGCGAATAGTCTTACCTTGTGTTAAAGATACATTAATACGATTTAATCTTAAAATATTTATTAGTAAGACTTGCATTAGTTGTTGGCACATATCATCATATAGTTCATTCTTAGCTTGTGATTCTTTTACCATTAAATTTAAGTAAAAAAGAATCTCATTTTTATAATTAGCATAATTACAGCTAATATAATCTTTTAAACTATCCTCAGGTATTTCAAAACTAATCCCATCAATAGCAATTACAATATATTCCAATGGATTTCGATCACGAGAAACTTCAGTATGCATCGTGTTAGGGTTGATAATAACAAAATCATTTTCTTGAACATTAAATTCGTCTGCTCCGATTTTAAAGCCACCGCATCCTTTAGTTACATAAAATAATTCAGTAAAGTGATGGGAGTGTAACTGAGAATGCCAGTCACCTTCATATTTTGAACTACTAACATATAGTAAGCGAGCTTGATTATTAATTAATGCCGGCTTTTCGATAAATTCAATTCTTTCATTGCTCATAATTTTCACCTCGAGTTTATTATAACTAATATAACGTCAAATTTATATAAATTTTTATATTTTTATAATAAAATAAAGCAAGATATATAAAAAAGTAAGCAATTATCGCGTAGTAAAAGCGCTTACATTAAAATATAATTTAGTTGTAATTAATCATAATAAACAAGGAGGAAAACGAATATTATGAAGAAAATTTTAAGTACTGCCCTTGTATTATCGTTAGCAGCAGGGATGCTGACTGGTTGTGGTGGCGGGAAATCAGATGACACCAATACTTTAAAAATTTCGGGACTAAATGGTGGTTATGGGACAAAAGGATGGGAAGCTGTAGTTAAGGCTTTTGAAAAAAAAGAAGGGGTTAAAGTTGAATTAAATTTAGAAAAAAATATTGCTGAAACTTTAAGACCGGTAATTACTTCAGGAAAAGATGTACCTGATTTGATTTATTTATCAGTAGGATCTGAAGGTGGTTTAGTAGATACAATGATTTCTGATAAAGCAATCGCTGAAATCAGTGATGTTTTAGATATGAAAGTTTATGGTGAAGATGTAAAAGTTAAAGATAAAATTATCCCTGGATTTACTAATTCATTTGCAACTAAGCCATATGGTGATGGAAAATTATATTTAGCACCATTTACTTATGATCCTTGCGGCTTATTCTATAATGCTGGTTTATTTGAACAAAAAGGTTGGACAGTTCCAACAACTTGGGATGAGATGTGGGAATTAGGTGAAAAAGCAAAGGCAGAAGGAATTGCTTTATTCACTTATCCAACAACTGGATATTTTGATGCTTTTTTCTCAGCGTTATTAAACGAAACTGTAGGTGCTGACGCTTATACTAAGTTAATGGAATATGATACTAAAACATGGCAATCTGCTGAAACTAAAAAAGCATTTGAAATAGTCGGAAAATTAGCACAATATACTGAAGCTAATACGGTTGCAAATGCTAATAAAGATAATTTTACAAAAAATCAACAATTAATTTTAGATAATAAAGCATTATTCTGTCCAAATGGTACTTGGTTGCCAGATGAAATGTCTGAAGCACCACGTGCTGAAGGTTTCAAATGGGGATTTATGGCATTACCAAAAGTAAGTGCAGAAGGAGATTCATATTCTTCTACATTCTCTGAACAAGTATATATTCCTTCAAAAGCCAAAAATGCTGATTTGGCTAAAAAATTTATTACATTTATGTACAGTGACGAAGCTGCAAAATTATTTGCTGAAGAATCTGGATGCGTTTTACCAACTACAACTGCTTCATCATATTTACCAGAAAAAGTAAAAGATAAAGATGGTAATGAAATTGATAATCAAAAAACACTATTCTACCAAATTTATGATAATGGGGCTAAGAGTTGTACGGTTGGATTTAAATCTGTTGATGCAATTGAAGGGGTTGATCTAACTAGTGCTGAAGGTATTCTTTATGGAACAGTTAATTCTGTTGTAACAGGAGATAAAACAGTTGATGAATGGTATAATGCTGTGATTGATGCTGTTAAAAAATACGACAAATAATAATTGATAAAATAATAGCGGTGGTGTCATTCCACCGCTATTTTAGAAAGTAGGTGCAGCAATGAATAAGAAAAAAGAAAGACGCAGATTCATTATTTTATGCCTTGCCCCAGCGGTAATCTTATTTGGAGTGTTCATGATTTTGCCGACCCTTAATGTCTTTTGGATGTCAACATTAAAATGGGGCGGGCTATCAGCCGATAAGACTTTTGTTGGATTTAATAATTTTGTGTTATTAATGCAAGATATGAATTTTATTCGTGCTTTACAAAATACCATTTTGATTATTGCGGTTGTAACTGTAATTACGATGGCTGTAGCAATTCTTTTTGCTTCGATTTTAGTTAGAGAAAAAATAAAAGGACAAAATTTCTTTCGGGTAATTTTTTATATTCCTAATATATTATCAGTAGTCGTTATCTCTTCGATTTTTTCTGCAATCTATGATCCCTCAGAAAATGGTATGATCAATAGTGTTTTAATGTTATTTAAACCAGAAAGCTGGGAAACTGTTAAGTTTCTTGGAGATCAAAGTATTGTTATTTATGCCATCATAGGAACAATGATATGGCAAGCTATAGGTTATTATATGGTTATGTACATGGCTTCGATGAGTTCGATTCCCGAACACTTGTATGAAGCTTCAGCACTTGATGGAGCTGGGAAAATCAAACAATTTTTTTCAATTACACTACCTTTGATTTGGGATAATATCCGAACAACTTTAACTTTCTTTATTATTTCGACGATTAACTTAAGTTTTTTATTTGTTAAAGTTATGACTAGTGGTGGACCTGATGGAGCTAGTGAAACGGTCTTAAGTTATTTATATAAACAAGCTTATAACAACGCATCATATGGATATGGAATGGCGATTGCCGCAGTAGTTTTTATTTTTTCATTTATTTTGAGTTTTATTATTAATCGTGCTACAGAGCGTGATACGTTAGAGTTATAGAAAGGAGCAGGAAAATGAAAAAGTTATTTAGCAGTGATAAACTTTATAAAATATTTATTTATGTAGCTTTGATTACTCTTGCGGTTTCTATTATTGTACCGGTAGCATGGGTATTTATGGCTTCAATCAAAGAGAATTCTGAGTTTTATGGAAATCCCTGGTCTATTCCGGCAGGAATCTATTTGCAAAACTTTGTTAATGCATTTGAACAAGCGAATATGGGAGAATATTTACTTAATTCTATTTTAACAACAGCGATGGCACTGGTGATTTTATTAGTCGTTTCATTACCAGCGGCGTATGTATTGGCGCGTTATAATTTTAAGGGAAGAAGATTTTTTAACACCTTATTTATGGCAGGGTTATTTATTAATGTAAATTATATTGTTGTACCTATCTTTTTAATGTTATTAGATTGGGATGATTTTATTTATGAATTACTCGGAGGAAATTTCTTTTTAAATAATATTTTTGTTTTAGCTGTTGTATACGCAGCGACAGCTATTCCGTTTACTGTTTATTTATTAAGTGGTTATTTTAAGACTTTACCAAAGGCTTATGAAGAAGCAGCGTTAATAGATGGATGTGGATATTATAAAACAATGGTTAGAGTAATGATTCCCATGGCAAAACCAAGTATTATTACTGTAATTTTATTTAATTTTTTAGCATTTTGGAATGAATATATTATTGCCTTGACATTATTACCAAGTACTTCAAAAACATTACCTGTAGGATTGTTGAATTTGATGCAGGCAACCCGGGGGAAGGCTGAGTATGGTATGATGTATGCTGGATTAGTAGTAGTTATGCTGCCAACGTTGATTCTATATATTATAGTTCAAAAGAAACTTACACAAGGAATGACCTTGGGTGGATTGAAAGATTAGAGGAGAAAACTATGGATGGAAAAACTAAAATAATTATCATGGTTGTTGTATTTATAGTTTCAATGGCTTTGATTTTTATTGGACAAAAAAATGTTGGTTATACAGGATTAGCGACTGAACTGGTGGGCTTAGCTGGATTGATCGGAGTAATTTACACATATAATAAAGGCTATAAGTAAAGGAGAAACAAGATGGCGAATTTAAGCTTAAAACATATTGATAAGATATATGATAATAATGTTCAAGCTGTATTTGATTTTAATCTAGAAATCGCAGATAAGGAATTTATTGTTTTTGTTGGTCCTTCTGGTTGTGGGAAGAGTACTACACTTAGAATGATTGCGGGATTAGAAGAAATTTCAGCAGGAGAGCTATATATAGATGGAAAATTGATGAATGATGTGGCTCCAAAAAATCGAGATATTGCAATGGTGTTTCAATCATATGCATTATATCCTCATATGAGTGTATATGATAACATGGCTTTTGGTTTAAAAATAGCAAAAAAGCCAAAAGATGAAATTGATCAAAAGGTTCGTAAAGCAGCTAAAGCTTTAGATATAGAACAATATTTAGATCGTAAGCCTAAAGCTTTATCCGGTGGACAAAGACAACGGGTAGCATTAGGGCGAGCAATCGTTCGAGAACCAAAAGTATTTTTAATGGATGAGCCATTGAGTAATTTAGATGCTAAATTAAGAGTTCAGATGCGAACAGAGATTTCAAAATTATATCAGCAATTAGGAACAACATTTATTTATGTGACTCACGATCAAACTGAAGCGATGACGATGGGAACAAGAATTGTTGTGATGAAAGATGGTCGGATTCAACAAGTAGCATCACCAGCATATTTATACAATCATCCCGTCAATAAATTTGTTGCTGGTTTTATTGGGAGTCCACAAATGAATTTTTTAAATGGTAAAATTAATGAAAAGGACGGTGCTATTATTATTGAACTGAGTGATGTTAGTTTAAAGGTTGAATCAACTAGAGCTAAGCAGCTTAGAGAAAAAGGATATTTAGGCAAGACGGTAATAATGGGAATAAGGCCGGAAGATATCAGTGTTGATAATGACTACATTAATGAGCATCAGGAGTATTGTTTTGAGGGGAAAGCAGAAGTAGTTGAATTTATGGGTTCTGAAAGTTATATCCATATGGTTAAAGATGAAAAACCGTTTATTGTTAAAGCCCCTGGCGGAACAACTCTGACAAATGGGGTAATTGGGAGATTTGCTTATAAGATGGACAAAATGCATTTCTTTGACATAGACAGTGAAGAAGCTATAATTGAAGGAGAGTAGACATGGAAAAATACGGGAGATTAACGTTACCTACTGATTTAGATGTAATTGACCAAACGATTGAATTAAAAAATAAACTTGGGGCTGATGCAATTCGAGATTGTGATGGGACCGACATGCCTCAAGAATTAATGAATTTGGATGCTAAAATATATGCAACATATTATACTACAAGAAAAGATAATGAGTGGGCTGAAGCTAATCCAGACGAGATCCAACAAGAATATTTGATAACGGACCGTTATACTGCTCGTGATACTAGTTTAACGATTGAGTTAATGAAAGGTTTTCATACTCAGCAGCTGAAAGTTAATGATATTGATGATCCTAAACGCTGGTGGGAAGTAATTGATCGTACTACTGGTGAAGTAGTAGCAGTTGATCAATGGGAATTTAATAAAGAAGTTGGAGCAGTAACAATTTCGACTATACCTTATCATGAATATACAGTTAGTTTTTTGGCATTTTTAATTTGGGATCCTGTTCATATGTATAATTTTATTACAAATGATTGGAAAGATGCGCCGCATCAATTAACCTTTGATGTCCGTCAACCTAAGACCAAGGAATTTGTTAAAGATAAATTACGGAAATTTTGTGAAGAAAATAAACATGTTGATGTAATTCGTTTCACCACTTTTTTTCATCAATTTACTTTAACATTTGATGATCAAAAAAGAGAAAAATTTGTAGAATGGTTTGGATATAGTGCAAGCGTTAGTCCTTACATTTTAGAGCAATTTGAAAAATGGGCAGGTTATAAATGGCGCGCTGAATATATTGTTGATCAAGGATATCATAATTCATTATTTAGAGTACCATCAAAACAATTTAAAGATTTTATTGAGTTCCAACAAATTGAGGTTTGTAAATTAGCTAAGGAATTAGTTGATATTGTTCATGGTTATGGTAAAGAGGCTATGATGTTTTTGGGTGATCATTGGATTGGAACAGAACCGTATGGTAAATATTTTGAAACAATTGGTTTGGATGCTGTAGTTGGTTCTGTAGGAAATGGTGTAACGATGCGAATGATTTCCGATATTAAAGGCGTACGTTATACAGAAGGGCGTTTTTTACCATATTTCTTCCCTGATGTTTTCTGTGAGGGTGGTGATCCGATTAAAGAAGCAAAAGATAACTGGTTACAAGCAAGAAGAGCTATTTTAAGAAGTCCGCTAGATCGAATCGGTTATGGAGGATATTTGAAATTGGCAGTGGAATGGCCGGGATTTGTTGATACAATTACCCAAGTAGTTGATGAATTTAGACAAATTCATGATTTAACAAAAGAAACAAAAGCCTATACCTCTCCATTTAAAGTGGCAATACTAAACTGTTGGGGAAGTATTCGACGTTGGATGAATAATCAGGTTCATCATGCTATCTGGTATCGTGAAATTTATTCTTATGTAGGGATAATTGAATGTTTAAGCGGGATGCCGATCGATGTTGAGTTTATTAATTTTGATGATATAAAAAAAGGAATTAATCCTGATATTAAAGTAATTATTAATGCCGGTACGGCTTACACATCATGGTCAGGAGCAGAAAACTGGATTGATGAAGAGGTTCTTACAACCATTAGAAAATGGATAGATAATGGTGGCGGTTTTATCGGGGTTGGAGAACCAACCGCTTATCAATATCAGGGAAAATTCTTTCAATTAAGTGATGTTCTTGGTGTTGATAAGGAAGTTGGCTTTACATTAAGTCATGATAAATACAATACAGTTGATCCTAATCATTTTATTGTTGAAGATATTGAAGGAGAAATTGATTTTGGTGAAGGAATGGCTAGCATTTATGGACATGGTGAAAACTATCAAATTATTCGTCAACATAAAGAGTTTGCTCAATTAGTTACAAATACTTACGGTGCTGGGCGTAGTGTTTATTTAGCTGGACTTCCTTATTCACCGCAAAATTGTCGTTTATTATTAAGAGCAATCTATTGGGCGGCAGCTAAAGAAGATGAAATGAAAAAATACTATGTAGATAATGTCAATGCTGAAGTAGCTGCTTTTGAAGCGGTAGGAAAGATCGTAGTTATTAATAACTCACTAGATGCTCTGGATACCTATCTATATGTAGAAGGAAATTTACGAAAAAAATTAAGATTAGCACCAATGGAAATGCGTTGGCTTGATATTTAATTGAAAGACTCATTTTCTTTGAAAGTGGGTCTTTTAAAAGGAGGATAAAAATGAATAAACCAGTATTAGTAATTATGGCAGCAGGTATGGGGAGTCGTTATGGCGGATTAAAGCAGATTGATCCAATTGATGAGGATGGTCATATAATTATTGATTTTTCGATTTATGATGCTCGACGAGCAGGTTTTGAAACTGTTATATTTATTATAAAAAAGGAAAACGAAGAAGAGTTTAAAGAAGTTATTGGAGATAGAATGGAGCAAATCATGAATGTTAAATACGTATATCAGGATTTGGCTAATATTCCAGCGGAATTTTCATTACCAGCTGGTCGTGTGAAACCATGGGGAACTGCTCATGCGATTTGGAGTTGTAAAGATTTAATAGATGGGCCATTTGCAGTGATTAATGCTGATGATTATTACGGAGTTACAGCGTATAAACAAATCTATGATTTTCTATTAAATCATCCCGATGGGGTAAAATATAATTATGCAATGGTAGGTTATTATATTGAAAATACATTAACTGAAAATGGTCATGTGGCTCGGGGTGTTTGTCAGGTAAATGATAAACAACTGCTGGTTGATATTCATGAAAGAACACAAATTGTTCGAAATGGTGCAGGTGCAAAGTATACTGAGGATGATGGTCAAAGTTGGGTTGAACTGCCTAAAGGAACAATTGTTTCAATGAATCTTTGGGGATATAATAAGAGTATCTTATTAGAGATAGAAAAAGGAATAAATAGTTTTTTTGAAATCGGTTTAAAAGAAAATCCGTTAAAGTGTGAGTATTTTATTCCTGCAGTTGTAAGTAAATTACTTGATCAAAATAAGGTAGAAGTTACGGTTCTAGAGTCTCAAGAACGCTGGTACGGTGTCACTTATCGTGAGGATAAACCAATAATTCAAATGGCGATTAAAGAATTAAAAGATGCAGGTGTTTATCCTAAGCATCTTTGGAAGGAGTGATCAATAGTGAGTGAAGAGTTATTAAACGAAGTAGTTGAAGCATTTTCATTTGAAGGTGTGTTGAAGAAAAAAAAGCCTTATGGAAGCGGACATATCAATGATACATTTTTATTGACTTTTGATATTGAAAGAATGGGAATGATTGATATCATTTTGCAACGAATGAATACTGCGGTTTTTACTAAACCGATTGAATTGATGGAAAATATTGCTAACGTAACAAGATTTTTACGAGATAAAATTATTGCTAGTGAGGGTGATCCCGAAAGAGAAACACTCAATATTATTTATACTTTGGATCATAAACCATATTATGTAGATTCAGCTGGTGGATATTGGCGAGCATACAAATTTATTACTTGTGCAACTAGTTATGATCAAGTTGAGAGTGCTGAAGATTTTTATCAAAGTGCATTAGCTTTTGGACACTTCCAGAGCCTTTTGGCTGATTATCCGGCAGCAACACTTCATGAGACAATCAAAGGTTTTCATGATACTAAAGCTCGCTTTGAACGTTTTAAAGAAGTAGTTGCCAATGATATTTGTAATCGTGCTAAAGATGTTCAAACAGAGATTGAATTTGTTTTAGCTCGTGAAGATGTGGCAAATGTATTAACAAATTGTAATTTGCCAATACGGGTCACTCATAATGATACGAAGTTAAATAATGTTATGATTGATGATAAAACTCATAAAGGTATTTGTGTGATTGATTTAGATACTGTTATGCCGGGTTTAGCAGTCAATGACTTTGGTGATTCGATTCGATTTGGAGCCAGTACAGGGGCAGAAGATGAAATTGATTTAGATAAAATCGAATGTGATATGGCGTTGTTTGAAATTTATGCTAAAGGTTTTATCAAAGGTTGTGATGGTAAATTAACGAAAGAGGAAATCAAAGCATTACCGATTGGGGCTAAGGTTATGACATTTGAATGTGGGATGCGTTTTTTAACTGATTATTTGGAGGGTGATATTTATTTCAAAATTCATCGCAAGAATCATAATCTTGATCGTTGTAGAACTCAATTTAAGCTTGTTAAAGATATGGAATCAAAATGGGAAATGATGAATAAAATCGTTGAAAAATATATGTGATTATATTAAAGAAGGTAAATTTTTAGCAATATATGGGAATAATTTGTAAGCGCTAAATTTTATGTAAAAAGTTCTTTAAAACCAAGGGGTTAGGTGTTATAATTGATTTATAGAAATTTTAAGGAGGAGTCATAAAATGGCAGAAAAATTATCTTTCGTAGTATCTGATCCTGTAGGATTACATGCAAGACCAGCTACTATCTTAGTTAACCAAGCTAGTAAGTTTACAAGCAATATTAAATTAGTATACAATGGTAAAGAAGTAAACTTAAAATCAATCATGGGAGTTATGTCTTTAGGTGTTCCTACTAAAGCTACAGTAGAAATCGTAGCTGAAGGTGATGACGAAAAAGATGTAATTGCTTCAATTGCAAAAGTTATTAAAGAACAAAAAGTAGCTGAATAAGAAAATTAGAAGTCCTCGGACTTCTTTTAATTACCTGTTCAAATTGAAAATTTGAACATATAGACTTAAGTCAGTTGAGCATACGAAGTATGCGAAATAAAAAA
>NZ_JAHPYJ010000024.1:0-57943 GCF_019041935.1 Erysipelatoclostridium sp. MSK.7.34 | reverse complement strand
AGAAAGCTAAAGCATTAAACTTAGATGCAATTCATGATACAGTGCATGAAATGGCGCGTGATGAAGCACGTCATGGAAAAGCGTTTGAAGGATTGTTAAACAGATATTTTGGTAAATAATAATTGGATATTAGATTAAACTAGGGTGACAAACCCTAGTTTTTTACATCTAGACAGAAGTAGATTTAAAAATAAATATTTTAATTTTTTAGCACTTTAACCTTGACAGTGCTAAAAGGAGATGTATAATATAATTAGCACTTAGGGATATAGAGTGCTAAAGGAGTGATAGACATGAATATTGAAAAATGGACTGCCAAGATGCAAGAAGCAATTCAAAAAGCAATAACAATGGCTAGTGAAATGGGTCATCAAGTAGTTGATGTAGAGCATTTTCTATTAGCTTTGCTGGAAGACAATGCAGGTATATTATATCGAGTCTTAAGTAAGGCAAATGTCAATATTGCCGATCTACAAAATAAATTGAACGTAAGGTTGCAAGGTAAGCCGATTGTAAGTAATGTGGATATAAATAGTATTCGAATCTCATATGATTTGAATCAACTGCTTAGTTTAGCGGATAAGCAAATGCATAATTTTAAAGATGAATATCTAAGTGTAGAACATTTAATTATGGCATTATTTGAATTAAATAGTAGCTGGTTAAAAGAAATATTAAATGGTTATAATTTAAATAAGAAAAATGTAAAGAAAATTATTGATGAAATGCGAGGTGGAAATATGGTCGATAATCAAAATCCTGAAAACCAATACGAAGTATTGGAAAAATATGGACGTGATTTAACAAAAGATGTTGCCGATGGAAAACTTGATCCAGTTATTGGGCGAGATGAAGAAATTCGTCGTGTGATTCAGATCTTATCACGAAAAACAAAAAATAACCCAATTTTAATTGGTGAACCTGGTGTGGGTAAAACAGCAATAGTTGAAGGATTAGCTTGGCGTATCTTTAAAAATGACGTGCCAGTTTCTCTGCAAAATAAAACACTATATGAATTAGATCTAGGAGCACTAGTTGCAGGAGCTAAATATCGTGGTGAATTTGAAGAAAGATTGAAAGCCGTTTTAAATGAAATTAAGAAGGCTGAAGGAGATATTATCTTATTTATCGATGAAATCCACCAATTAGTTGGTGCTGGTAAAACTGATGGGGCAATGGATGCTGCAAACTTATTAAAGCCAATGTTGGCTCGTGGTGAGTTGCATTGTATTGGAGCAACAACATTAGATGAATATCGGATGTATATTGAAAAAGATGCTGCCCTTGAAAGACGTTTCCAAAAAGTTCAAGTTGATGAACCAGATCAAGATGATACAATTGCCATTCTTCGCGGTTTGAAAGATTCATTTGAATCACATCATGGAGTACAAATTACTGATAGTGCAATTATTGGTGCTGTTAATATGTCACAACGATATATAACTGACCGTTTCTTACCTGATAAAGCAATTGATCTAATCGATGAAGCTTGTGCTTCTATTCGTATGGAAATAGATTCATTACCAGAAGAGTTAGATGTTATAACACGTGAGAAAAATCGATTAGAAATGGAACGAATTTCAATTGAAAAAGAAGACAAAAATGAAGATAATGAAAAACGTTTAAATGAGATTAAAAGTCGGATTGCTTCTTTAGACGAACAAGTAAAAGGTTTAACTGACAAATGGCAAGAAGAAAAGAAATCGTTGGATCATATTAAAAAATTAAAAGACCAAAAAGTAAGATTAGAAGCTTTAACGGATAAATATCAGACAGAGGGTAATTTGGAAGAAGCATCAAGAATCAAATATCAAACATTACCACAAATCGAAAAAGAAATTAAAGAATTTGAAGCTTCTAAAAAAGAAGATGACTTATTACAAGAAAAGGTCACTGTAGATACAGTTAGCGAAGTAATTGCTCGCTGGACAGGAATTCCAATGAATAAATTAATGGAATCTGAACGTGAAAAATTATTAAAGTTAGATACTGCGTTAAAGGTACGGGTAATCGGTCAAGATGAAGCAATTGAAAAAGTTAGTGATGCAATTTTAAGATCAAGAGCAGGAATCAATGATGAAAATCGTCCAATTGGAAGTTTCCTATTCTTAGGTCCAACTGGAGTTGGTAAAACAGAAGTAGCTAAGTCATTAGCTGAGCAATTATTTGATACAGAGCGAAATATAGTTAGAATTGATATGTCAGAATACATGGAAAAATTCAGTGTTTCTCGTTTAGTTGGAGCGCCACCAGGATATGTTGGATATGAAGAAGGTGGACAATTAACAGAAGCTGTGCGTCGTCATCCTTATAGTATTGTTTTATTGGATGAAATTGAAAAAGCACATCCCGAAGTATTTAATATCTTGTTGCAAGTGTTAGATGATGGTCGAATTACTGACTCTAAAGGAAATCTAGTCAGCTTTAAAAATACGATTATCATTATGACTTCAAATATCGGTTCAAATTACTTATTAGAAGGTAATAATAGTGATACAAGAGCAGCGGTTGATAATGAATTGAAAGCACATTTCAAACCAGAATTCTTAAATCGTATTGATGAGATTGTTTATTTTAACTCATTAGATCAAGCGGTTGTTAATAAAATTATTGATAAATTTATTAAACAACTATCTGATCGTTTAAGTGATAAAAAGATCACTATTACAGTAAGTGATAGAGCTAAAGCTGTAATTAGTGAACAAGGTTATGATGTAACATTTGGTGCACGACCACTAAAACGTTTTATTCAGTCACGAATCGAAACATTGGTTGCTCGTGAAATGATTAAAGGTGATATTAAAAATGGAAGTCATGTATTAGTTGACTTTGATGATGATTTTAAATTAGCGATTCAATAAGTTAAAGGTGTTCTTTGAACACCTTTAACTATTTTTTTGTATGCATTTTTGTGATATAGTTAACAATAAAGAGGGATGGTGGATTATGGAAAGATTTCAAAGAGTTGTAATGAAATTTATTTCGCCCCAGGGAAACTTGTTTCGTTATTCGTTAAGTTTTTGTGTTTTGTTAGCTTTATTGCCGGCACTGATTATTTTTTTAAAGGTTTTTCAAACGGATATTTTAAGTGCGCCTAATTTAATTAATTTACTATATGATTATGTTCCTGAAACAATTTTAGCACCTTTTGTTGAGTATGTAATGTCACAAGAATATACAACATTTGTATCATTGATTATTTCAATGGGATTTTCTATTTATTTAGCGAGTAATGCTTTTTATTCTTTTATGTTGATTTCAATGACTGATGAAGGTTTTGATACTTATGCGATTTTAGTGCGAATTAAAGCTATCGTAGTTTTTGTTTTGTTAGTAATTGGTTTAGTAGGATTAACATTATTTAATTATTTAGTACCAATTAACAGCACAATTGTTATGTTGGCTGGTTTATTTATTGTATTTTACTGTTTTTATCGATATTTATCATTTGAAAAAAAACCATTATCATATGGCTTGATTGGAGCTGCTTTTACTAGTGCATGCATTGTTTTAATTGGAGTATTCTTTTTCTATATTGTCAATCATTATACACGATATAATGCTTTGTATGGGCCGCTTGCCAGCTTAGTAATCATGCTGATTTCAATTTATTTAATTTCTAGTGTAATATATTTTGGTTATTGTTTAAATCATGAGTATGGTAAGTCTTTTTCTAAAAGAACTTACAAACATCAAAAGTTTTATGATTATGGAAATAATTTTTTGGATAAAATCGTAGAAAAATTTGGAAAATTAATTTGAAATTTTACTGAAATTGGATTATATTTTTATTAATGGTTTCACTAAAAATATTGATAATATTCATTTCCGTGTTATATTTATACCATAGAAGGATTGTTGCTTTGAGGAGGTAAGACCAGATATATTTTTGTGTTTTTAGGCAAAATTATATTTGGTTTTTTTATTGGGAGGGAGTGATAAGAGAGCTATGATATCATTAGATGGCAAAGGGTAATTTCACACTCAGACAGTTAAATTATTATCTAAAGTAACGAATGAAACAGATAGGTCATCATTTATGACGGAAAAGAATGCAATGATAAAAATTTCTGCTAAAGAAACAGAAATAACTGGTAAAAATGCCAAACCACAAATAATTCCAGAGTTACGTGAATAGGTAGCGAGTGACTATCGAGTTTTAACAAGTTGTGAAATTGTAATAGGGGACAATAATAATTTAAAAAAGGTGATATTTGTAGTGAACTGAATAAGTTGTGCCCCAACTTATTCAGTTCACTACATTTTGCTTATGGAAATCAACTTTTTAATTTACTAAATTAATACTGATAAAAATAGAAGAAAAAAGTAAAAAAAGTGATGTCGTTTATTGCTTTTCTCTGTCGATAATTCGTGTTAGAATGTTAGCGGAGGTCTATTATGCAACGATATTTTATAAATGAAGATTTAACAAGTAAACAACAACTAATTTTACCGGATGATGATTTGCATCATGTTAAAAAGGTAATGCGAAATATAAATGGTGATGAAATTATCTGTATAGATAATGCTGGACAAGTATATTATGGCGTAATTGAAGATATTGAGATAGGTTTAGTTAAAATTGATAAGCGGCTTGAAGAAAATAATGAATTAGATGTCGAGATAACTTTAGTTTATGCTCTACCCAAAGGGGATAAATTTGAATTAGTATTACAAAAAGCTACAGAACTTGGTGTCAAGCGTATTGTTCCAATTCAAACAAAGCGTTGTGTAGTAAAGATGGATGAGCAAAAGTTTGCTAAAAAAATCACTCGTTATCGAAAAATATTAAAAGAGGCTGCAGAACAGTCATGGCGTAATTTTATTCCAGAAATTACTAATGTAATCAAACTAGAACAGCTTGATCAATATTTAGGTGATCATAATCTAGTAGCTTTTGAAGAACTTGCTAAACAAGGTGAACATATGGTGCTAAAACAAACATTAGACCAATTATCTTCAGGTGATAAAATTACTATTGTAGTTGGAAGTGAAGGCGGCTTTGAACTTGATGAAATTGAGATGATGAATAAATTAGGAATTAAAGCTTGTTCACTAGGAAAAAGAATTTTGAGAAGTGAAACAGCTCCATTATATTTTTTAAGTGTAATTGGTTATGCTAGGGAGATTGGATAATGAGTATATTGGATTTATTAAATAAATATCGTTATGAAATAAAATTAAATAAGACAGGATTATATAATTTTGTGACTGGTGGTAATAAAGAGCTGGCAGGAGAAGGCTTTAATTATAAACTAAAGACACCGGAAGATTTATTTGCATATGAAGTTATTTTAAATGGAATTAGGACAAAAATAGCGATTGATGAGTGTTATAATAAATTTATGGCAGCTAATTATGATATTTTTGAATATGTGAATTATGAAGAAAAAAGAAAAATGTTTAATCATGATGAAGAAAAGATAATTAATAATTTCCCAAGTTTTCAAGATCATCAAAGTGGAGAAATAATTTATATTCCTTATTTAGAACCGTTTATAAACAGATATTATGCTAATGATTATCAATTAGTAACACTAAAACAACATCAAGTTTATTTAAATAGTTATGCTAAAACAATAGATAAAGTTATTGAATTATATGGAATACAACCATACAATTCACAATTTTCATCGTTGCAGCTGGTTGGTCAAGATGATGAAAGTTATTATTTTTATCATGATGATTTTAAAACGGTATATCAATTTAATGGACAAAATTATCGTATTGCAAATGAAATTAATTTAATTGATCGATATACAAAAGAATACCCTAATCTTAATTTGATTAAGGAAGCAATGGTTAAATTAGCTAATAGTCAGGATGATGAAGAAATATTAGAGTTTTTATATGAGAATAAATTTGTTGGTGATAAGACCTACAAAAAATTAATAAAGAAATTAAAAAAGGTGAGTAAATGAAGACAGTAGCATTTCATACATTAGGATGTAAAGTAAATACATATGAATCCAACGCAATGTTGAAGATTTTTAATGAAGCAGGATATCAAGAAGTTGACTTTAAACAAGTTGCTGATGTTTATGTTATCAATACTTGTACAGTTACAAATACGGGTGATAGTAAATCACGTCAAATGATTCGCAAGGCAATTCGTAAGAACCCTAAAGCGACTATTTGTGTAGTTGGGTGTTATAGTCAGACAGCCCCGGAGGAAATTGAAAAAATCGAAGGTGTTGGTGTTGTTCTTGGAACTCAATACCGTAGTGATATAGTCAAATATGTTGATGAGCATTTGGAAACTGGAGAAATGGTCATTAAAGTTGATAATGTAATGAATCTAAGGAAGTTTGAAGATCTAAATATTGATCGATTTAAAAATACACGGGCATTTTTAAAAATTCAAGATGGATGTAATAATTTTTGTACTTATTGTATTATTCCTTATGCTAGAGGAAGATTGCGTTCAAGACAAAAAGAAAGTGTGTTAAACCAAGCCCAAAGGCTAGTTGACAATGGATATGTTGAAATTGTCTTAACTGGAATTCATACAGCTGGTTATGGTGAGGATCTAGATGACTATAGTTTTTATGAACTGCTAGTAGATTTAGTGAAGATCAAAGGCTTAAAGCGATTAAGAATCTCATCGATTGAAACAAGTCAAATTAGTGATGAAATTATTGATTTAATCGGCTCAAATGAGATTATCGTAGATCATTTACATGTTCCTTTACAAGCTGGAAGTGATGCTACTTTGAAGCGGATGAATCGTAAATATACAACAGCTGAATATTTAGAAAAAATTAATAAGATTCGCAGTTATTTACCAAATATTGCTTTTACGACAGATGTAATAGTTGGTTTTCCTGGAGAAACGGACGAGGAGTTTGAAGAAACATATAACTTTATTAAACAAGTTAATTATAGTGAATTACATGTTTTTCCATATTCACCACGAAAAAATACGCCAGCAGCTAAAATGAAAGATCAGGTAAATGATCAAATTAAGCATGAACGAGCTAATCGTTTATTGCAGTTATCGAAAGAGCTAAATCATGAGTTTGCTTTAAAACAGATTGGAAAAACTTTAAAAGTTTTATTTGAAAAAAGAGATGGAGAATATTTAATTGGTCATGCTGGTGATTATTTAAAAGTTAAAGTTAAAACAGCTGATAATTTAATTGGTGAGATCGTAACGATCAAAATTGATAAATATGATGAAATTTTGGAAGGAAGGGTTGTTTAATGAAACGCTTAAATGAATTGTTTGATACTGACAACGATATGAAAATCTATTCAATTCATAGTGATTCAAGATATGTAAAACCTTATTCGATTTTCTTTTGCATTGAAGGTTTAAGTGTTGATGGACATCGTTATGTTGAAGATGCTGTTTTTCAGGGTGCAAAAGTAATCGTTCATTCCAAAGATCTTAATTATTACCATGATAAGATTATTTATTTTCGGGTTGAGAATACTTTAGTAGAACTTAATCGTGTTTCAAATCTTTTTTATGATTGTCCAAGTAATAAAATGAAAATTATCGGAGTTACTGGCAGCAGTGGTAAGACGGTAGTTGCTTCAATGATTAAAGATGCTATGGCAAAATATTGTAGTAGTGGATATATAGGAACGATTTCATTAGAATATAATGGCCGTAAAGAGGAATGTCCTTATACCACTCCAGAAGCTCTGTATTTGCAACGAAAATTGTTTGAAATGAATAGAGCTGGGGTCAAAGTTGTTGCAATGGAGGCATCAAGTCATGGTTTGGCTTTAGGACGTGTTGACGGGATTAATTTTAATATTGCTGTAATGACTAATATTGGGGCTGAACATTTAGATTTCCATGGAACAAAGGAACAATATGTTTTAGCTAAACAAAAATTATTTGAAATGATTAAACCGACGGGATGGGCGATTTTAAATAGTGATGATTTAAATTTTATGACTTTAAAAAATAATACCCAAGGACGCATTTTGACTTACGGAATTGAAATTGAAAGTGATATTATGGCTAAAAATATTCAATTACATTTAGATCATAGTGAGTTTGATATTTCATTTAAAGGAAATACTTTTCATGTTAATTCCCCAGTAATCGCAATGTTCAATATTTATAATGTCTTGGCTTTAACCGGTGTGTTGATTGCTATGGGATGTGATGATAAGATGGTCATTGATGCAGTTGAAAATGTAAAACCGATCGAAGGGCGAATGGAACTGATTCAAACAGAACAACAGTTTGCAGTTATTATTGATTATTGTCAACACATTAGTAATTATGAAGCTATTTTTGAATATGTTGATGGAGTTCGACAAGGGCATGGGCGAATTATTGCGGTTTTAGGGGCTCCTGGGAAGCGTAATTACAAATTACGTAAGGAACTTGGGCAATTAGCGAATCGATACTTAGATCATGTTATTTTGACACAATTGGATGATCGTGGTGAAGATGTTTATGAAATTTGTAAAACGATTCAAAAAGAAATTGTCGATATTAATAGTGTAATTATCGAGTCACGTCAAATTGCAATTGAACAGGCAATCGAGATAGCTTGTAAAGATGACATCATTTTGATTCTTGGTAAGGGACATGAAAAGTTCATTTCACTCGATGTAGGACAAGTAGATTATCCTGGTGATAGCCAAATTGTTAAAGAGGCACTTGAAAGAATATATTATAAAGGAGAAGATGAAGATGAATTATAATAAAATGATTGACCACACTGTATTAAAAGCTGATGCAACTAAAGCAATGGTTGCTAAAATTATTGATGAAGCAAAAGAGTATAACTTTGCTTCAGTATGTGTTAATCCAACCTGGGTAGCTTATTGCGCTCAAGCTCTAGCTGATAGTGATGTTAAAGTATGTACTGTGATTGGATTTCCTTTAGGAGCTAATACAAGTGCCGTTAAAGCGTTTGAAACAAAGGATGCTATTGCTAATGGTGCTGATGAAATTGATATGGTTATTAACATTGGAGCACTAAAAGATGGGAATACCGATCTAGTCTTTAATGACATTAAGGCAGTTGTTGATGCTGCTGCGGGTAAATGTGTAAAAGTGATTATTGAAACCTGTCTTCTTACCGATGAAGAAATTGTTACAGTATGTAAATTAGCTAAGGAAGCTCAAGCAACATTTGTTAAAACATCGACTGGTTTTTCAACAGGAGGGGCTACACCTGAAGCTGTTTCTTTGATGAAACAAACTGTTGGAGATGATTTAGAAGTAAAGGCATCTGGTGGAGTGCGGACAATTGAAGACATGGAAAAAGTTGTAGCTGCAGGAGCTACAAGAATTGGAACTAGTGCGGGATGTAAATTGGTTAAAAATAATAATTCATAACACGAATAAGTGAGTTGGTTATTTTAAATAAATAAAAAATATCTTCATTTATTACTGTTTAGTTAGAAAACTGACTAAGCACAACGAAATGAAGATATTTTTATTTAGATATTTATTTTATTCATCGATGCGATTATTAGCAACAACAAAATGTAATGCGATAAAAGCTAATTCATCATCATCGAATGATAGATTTAAATCATGTCTAACAACATCATTTAAAATCTTACTATAATTAAATTCCTCTTGATGACGTTCGATTATTTTTTCTTTTAAAGGATTTTCAACAAGTTGACCATTTGCAAGACGTTCTAAAGCTGGTTCTAAATGTAAACCGATAGCAACGAATAATTTATCATCATTTCTAAAGTCTTTATGATAGTCTTGATAAATTGTATACATTGTTTCTCTTAAAATCTTAAAAACTTGATCGTCAAGTAAATCAAAACCAGAATTTATTTCTAAATCTAATTTTTGATTTTTTGATAGATACATGGAAACCAATGAAATCTCAGCTTCAGGAAAATCAATTTCAAATTCACGTGCTAAACGGTCGCATAACATTTTTGCATATGGATAACTATGATCTTGTTTATATGAAGCGATTTGACTGTTACTCATGGGAATATAATTATTTGATTTGATCCGGATAATTGCAATGGTTAAATGTACTGAGAGATTATTGATTGAATTTTCTGAAAGAAATAAATCATAGTCATCAGCAGTATTTTTAATGATATTAGTAATTAGTACTTTTGTTTGATCAAAATCAGTATTGGTGTTGAATGTTAAATCCATTTTGTACCCTCCTAACAACTAGATATTACTATATAATAAATTGAAAAAAAAATCTACTATTTAATAGATTTAATTTTTAATGTAAAAATATTTTTATTTTATTAAATAGATAATAAAATCGTGGTAATATAATATATTCGTTTATTTTAAATTTATTAATAAAAATCTTTAAAAGTTAAAAAAAGTATTTGTAAGCGCTAACAAAACAACTGTTTCATTATATCTTAAAAAATGATTAAAATTTGTTGAAAATAATTTGTTTTTTTGGTGCAAATGACTTGAATTATAAAAACAATTTATAATATAATGCAGTCGTGGATAACAAAGGAAAATAAAGTTATTTTCCAAAATATAGTGTGTGTTATTCTTATTATGTAAGTGCATTACGATAGTAGTAGAATATTAGTCTTGATGACATCCCTTGCAAATCCATCAGATTATTATTTAAAACTTAAGTAAGAAACTTAACTAACAGTTATTAAATTTCAAGGAGGAAGAAAGAAACATGTTAGAAAAAGATCAATGGAATGGCTTTAAAGGTAGACTTTGGAAAGAGGAAGTGAACGTACGTGACTTCATCCAAAATAACTACAAGCCATATGATGGTGATGAATCATTCTTGGCTGGACCTACTGAAGCTACAGATAAATTATGGGGTAAATTACAAGAACTTCAAAAAGAAGAACGCGCTAAAGGTGGAGTATTAGATATGGAAACTCATGTGGTTTCTGGATTAACTGCTTATGGTGCTGGATATATTGACGAAGAACTTAAAGATTTAGAAGCAGTTGTAGGGTTACAAACTGATAAACCTTTAAAAAGAGCATTTATGCCTTATGGTGGTATCAAGATGGCACAACAAGCTTGTGAAACTTATGGATATACACCAGATCCTGAATTAGGAAAAATCTTTACAGAATATCATAAAACTCATAACCAAGGAGTTTTCGATGTATATACACCAGAAATCAGATTAGCTCGTCGTAATAAAATCATCACAGGTTTACCAGATACTTATGGACGTGGACGTATCGTTGGTGATTATCGTCGTGTTGCTTTATATGGTATTGATTTCTTAATTGAAGAAAAACAAAATGATTTAGCACATTGCGGAAGTGGATCAATGAGAGATGATACTATCCGTCAACGTGAAGAATTAGCTGAACAAATTAAAGCATTAAATGGTATGAAGAAAATGGCTGAAGCTTATGGTTTCGATATTTCTGAACCAGCTAAAAATGCTAAAGAAGCAGTTCAATGGTTATATTTCGGATATTTAGCTGCTATCAAAACTCAAAATGGTGCTGCTATGTCAGTTGGACGTGTATCAACATTCTTAGACATCTATCTTGAAAGAGATTTAGAAGCTGGAATTATCACAGAAGCTGAAGCTCAAGAATTAATTGATCATTTAGTAATGAAATGTAGAATGGTTAAATTCGCTCGTATTCCTTCTTACAACCAATTATTCTCTGGTGACCCAGTATGGGCTACACTAGAAGTTGCAGGACTTGGAACTGATGGACGTTCTATGGTTACTAAAAATGATTTCCGTTTCTTACACACATTAGAAAACATGGGGCCTTCACCAGAACCAAACTTAACAGTATTATATACTGCTGCATTACCAGAAAATTTCAAAAAATATGCAGCTAAGATTTCAATTGATACTAGCTCAGTACAATATGAAAATGATGATGTAATGCGTCCTGTATGGGGTGATGATTATTCAATTTGCTGTTGTGTATCTGCGACTCAAACTGGTAAAGAAATGCAATTCTTCGGAGCTCGTGCTAACTTAGCTAAATGTTTATTATACGCTATCAATGGTGGTATCGATGAAAAAACAAAAACTCAAGTAGCTCCAAAATATCGTCCAATCACTTCTGAATATTTAGATTACGAAGAAGTAATGGAAAGATATGACCAAATGATGGAATGGTTAGCTGATATTTATGTAAATACACTTAACTTAATCCAATATATGCATGATAAATATTATTATGAAGCAGCTGAAATGGCTTTAATTGATACAGATGTAAGACGTACATTTGCAACTGGTATTGCTGGATTCTCTCATGTAGTAGATTCATTAAGTGCAATTAAATATGCGAAAGTTAAAACAGTTCGTGATGAAGATGGTATTGCAATTGATTACGAAATTGAAGGAGACTTCCCTCGTTATGGTAACGATGATGATCGTGCTGATGATATTGCAGTATGGTTATTAAAAGAATTCTTAAATAAACTTAAAAAACATCACACTTACCGTGATTCAGAACCAACTACTTCTATCTTAACAATTACTTCTAATGTTGTTTATGGTAAAGCTACTGGTTCATTACCTGATGGACGTAAAGCTGGTGAACCATTATCACCAGGTGCTAACCCTTCTTACGGTGCAGAACAATCTGGTTTATTAGCTTCATTAAATTCCGTTGCTAAATTACCATACGAATGGGCATTAGATGGTATTTCTAATACTCAAACAATCAGCCCTGATACTTTAGGTCATGATGAAGAAGAACGTAAAACTAATTTAGTTCAAGTAATGGATGGATACTTTGCACAAGGTGCTCATCACTTAAATGTAAACGTATTTGGAACTGAAAAATTAATTGATGCTATGGAACATCCAGAAAAAGAAGAATATGCAAACTTCACAATCCGTGTATCTGGATATGCAGTTAAATTCATTGATTTAACTCGTGAACAACAAATGGATGTTATTTCAAGAACTTGCCATAAATCTATGTAATAGTTATTGAAAAATAAGCATAACAACAGCCTCTTAATTAAAAGAGGCTGTTTTAATGAAAAAGGAGATTAACATGGAAACAGCAATCAAGGGTTTTGTACATTCTATTGAAAGTTTCGGTTCAGTTGATGGTCCGGGAATACGCTATATAATCTTTCTACATGGATGCCCGTTACGCTGTAAATTCTGTCATAATCCAGATACTTGGGCTAATGCTAAGTCGACAATGGAAATGACACCTCAAGAAGCAATTGCTAAAGCACTTAAATACAAGAGCTATTGGGGAAATGATGGTGGAATTACAGTTAGTGGTGGTGAACCATTATTACAAATTGATTTTTTAATTGAATTATTTAAATTAGCGAAAAAAGAAGGAATCAATACTTGTATTGATACTAGTGGTGGTAATTTTACTAGAGAAGAACCGTTTTTTTCTAAATTTAATGAATTAATGAAATATACAGATTTATTATTAGTAGACCTTAAACATATTGATAGTACACAGCATCAAGAGTTAACAGGAAAAGGTAATGATAATATTTTAGATATGGCAAAATATTTAAGTACGATAAATAAACCTGTTTGGATTCGTCATGTTTTAGTACCGGGTATCAGTGATAAAGATGAATATTTAACAGAATTAGATAAATTTATTAGTACTTTGAATAATGTTAAGAAAGTGGAAGTTTTACCTTATCATACACTAGGAGTATTTAAATGGGAAGAACTAGGGATTCCTTATCAATTAGACGGAATTAACCCACCAAATCAAGAGCGTATTGATAACGCTAATAAATTATTACATACGGATAAATATAGATAGTTTAATACTATCTATATTTTTTTAGATGAAACGTAGTTTCATGAATTTGATGATTTTACGAAAACTTATGAAACATCTTGTCAAAAGTTTCTGTTTTTGCACTTAAACTATTCATTTGTATAGTAAATTAAGCTATAATGGAAATGTAAAAATGAGGAGGAAGAATAGATGAAATTAGGTGCAATTGAAGCTGGAGGAACTAAATTCGTAGTTTGTATTGGTGATGAATTTGGAAATGTAATAGAAAGAGATTCTTTCCCAACTGAAACTCCAGAAGAAACAATGGCGAATATTTTTAAATTTTTTGATGGAAAAGATATTGAGGCACTTGGAGTCGGATGTTTTGGACCAATCGATCCAGATTTAAACAGTCCAACTTATGGATATATTACAACAACACCAAAACCAGGATGGGGTAACTTTAATATCATGGGTGCTTTAAAGGAACGTTATGATATTCCTATGGGATTCGATACTGATGTTAATGGTGCTGCTTTAGGTGAAGCTTATTTTGGTGCAGCCAAAGGTTTAGACAGTGCTTTGTATATGACAATTGGTACAGGAATTGGATGTGGTGCTATTGTTGAAGGAAATTTAGTTCATGGGTTATTACATCCAGAAATGGGACACATGAATATGATTGTTCGTGAAGACGATACTTATGCAGGTAAATGTCCTTTCCACGGTACGTGTTTTGAAGGTTTAGCAGCAGGACCGGCAATTGAAGCACGTTGGGGTAAAAAAGGTTTTGAATTACCGGCTGACCATCCTGCTTGGGATCTAGAAGCTTACTATATCGGTCAGGCTCTAGCAACTTATGTTTTAGTTATTTCACCAAAGAAAATCATCTTAGGTGGTGGGGTCTCAAAACAAAAACAAATGTTCCCATTAATTCATAAATATTTAAGAGAATTCTTAAATGGATATATTCAAAAAGATGAAATTTTAACGGATAAGATTGATGATTATATTGTATCACCTGCTTTAGGTGATAATGCTGGTGTGTGTGGTGCTCTAGCATTAGCAAAACAGGCATTAGAAAAATAAATAAAAAGAGCTTAGGCTCTTTTTATTTAAATTAATTAGTATATTAAATATGATAAATATCTATACATAGATTAAAAAATGACTATTGGGTTATTGAAACCAATAGTCATTATAATCATATTTAAAGACACGATAAACGAATTTGCCCCCGGTTGTTGTGAATTTTTTGATCAAAGTACCAAATTGATCATATTCGCCCCATGACATTGCCATTCCGCTATCAATAATAATATTGTTATCAAGTTCTTGGACACTGCTTACATAACCAGAGTAATCAACGGGGATTGTATTAACCAAAGAAACAGTACGGTTATTTTCATCAATTAAATATTTATAATAATAAGAAATACCGTTTTTAGTATCGTAAGAAACATTTTGATAATTATCATCTTCTTTCCAATTATAATCGCTGCGAGTTGTACTGACTGCTAGATTATTATTATATAGATATAAATAATATTGTCCGCTGGCAAGAGTGGCATCTTCAACATAGGTAACACAGTGCTGTCCTGCCTGCAATGAAAAGTCACTTGTCTTAGTCAAAAGTAAATCATCGTAACCACTTTCTTGCCAGAAATTATTAGAACCGATCATATAGTCAACTGTTGGATTACTATAAATATTATCTAACTTCATAATTGTTGAAGTTTCTCGTGAACTAATGATCAAACTATCTTTTCCAACTAGTTCAAGTGAGTTGATATGCATCCAATCTAAATCATCTGCAGAATCTGGCTTGGCGGTAGTTTTATAGTAATCTGGAAAGAGTTCAATTAAATCAACAAGTTCTGTGATAGCTTTAGTATTATGATCAATCATAATGATTTTATCTTCACTAGTTACCGCATTCTTTTTACTGGCTAAAACAATTAAGTTATTTTGACTGTCGAAAATATAGTCATGATGCAATTTGTAATCACCAGTAGAATAAATTGTCGAAACATAACCAGTTTGATCAACTCCTACGATCTTTGTGCTTGAAACACTTAAATACATAGTATTATCTTCGAATAAAATTCGATGACTGCGGTATGAAATGATAGGAATTTCACTTCTAATCACGCCATCGTTATCATATAATCGCATATAGGTCTGTTCATCATTTTCTTCGGTTACATCATTACCTAAAACGGTGTATAAACCGTTGCTTAGCGCTGATGTAGTATCATAACTTTCAGTTGCAACGCTGAGATATTGATCACCGCCTGATAATTTAGGTGCTTGATAGCTCCACGTAATAGAATCAACTTGTTTGCCATTGGTATCCGTTAATGTAACAGTAATAGTGTTTTTAGCATCGGGAATAGATCCGATTAGCAAATATTCATGTTCTTTAGAAAAGCCGCTTAAACTATTAGTATTAAGTGTTCTGGTGAAGTCTTCGTATCCTTCGCAACTGATGGTATATGTCGCAACGCATTGAGAATCAGTTGTAAAATACATATAGATTCCTGTGGTGTTTGTTCCATAAGGATTTTCAATTAACAAGGGATTGTTAAAAGTGTAATTATTTATTTGTTTAATCTTTTTAATTTGCTGATAAATATTTTTTTGATATTTATCACTGTAAATAGTTTCCGGATCACTAGTGGTATTTTTTAATTGTGTATAGGGACGACTATTTTCATCATCACTAGAGGCCTCGGTAACTAAGGGACCGTTAAAGATAAAGCATAACGCAATAATGCTAAATACTAATAGTCCAATCAATATATTTTTAACCTTCTTCATTATTACCTCCTTGAAAATATTATTAAAAATGAATATGTGAAAAATATCTTAAAAAAAACAATAATTAACAAAGTGATAAAATTTTATTTATGTTAATAGCCTATGGGAAAACGTTGATGAAAATTGCAATGTCATAATTTTAAAATTTGATGATTGTAAATCATGAAAAGGAATTATTCAGTTACGATGAAATACATCTTATTTTAAATAAGCGGAATATTATCAGATGGGCAGTGAAATTAAATTTTGAGAATGGATAAGATATTAGTGCTTTTATTTGTTATAATCTAAAATTCTCCAGAATTTTCAAATGGCTTCATATACAAGCAGCTTAATTATAGTAATCGCTTGGGATGTGATAAATATTGGATAGCGTTATTAAAAGTTTGGGCAATTGAGAATCAATGCGATGTTTTGGAGGCGAATCGTGTTGGTTATAGCGTTTTATTTGAGCTATGAGACATTTAGAACAATGAAATTACTGATAGAGGAAAAATTATTTATACATATATTGGATATGTATGTTAGAAATAACAAGAACTTTAAAGAAATTTAAGGAAGGAGTACATACCTGTAACTAATGAGAAACATCAAATGATGTTTCTTTTTTTATAATATATAATAATTATATATTATTAGTTGACAGATAATACTATATAGAATATAATATTATTGAAAGATAAATATGAAAGGAGCTGGGCTTATGATATTTAATACAGGAGCTGCATTGCTAGATGCAATTGTTCTTTCAGTAGTTTCCAAGGAGGCCGAGGGAACTTATGGTTACAAAATTACACAAGATGTTAGAATTGCTCTTGATGTTTCAGAATCGACCTTGTATCCTGTTTTAAGAAGATTATTAAAGGATAATTGTTTAGAAACATATGATCAAGAGTATGGTGGGAGAAATCGACGTTATTATAAAATAACGTCACAAGGACAAGCTCAACTTGAGATGTATAAAGGGGAATGGCATGAGTATGTGCGTAAGATCAATAAAATTATTGAAGGGGGGAAATAATTATGAATCGTAAAAAGTTTATTGAAGAACTAGCATTTTTACTTCAAGATATTGAAGATGCTGAACGAGAAGAAGCTATGCAATATTATGAAGATTATTTTGATGAAGCTGGTCCAGAAAATGAACAGCAGGTTATAAATGATTTAGGCTCTCCTGAACGGGTTGCAGCGATCATTAAAGCTGGTTTAGATAATCAGTTTGATCAGGATATTGAGTATAGTGAAAAAGGGATGGATAATTCAAATTATAAACAATCTCGTGAAATTATTGATGCTAAAATTATTAGTGAAGAGGAGACAGCTGCTGATGATAATAATGATTATCAAAATAATAAACGTCACAAGAATAATTTTAGAGGAAATTCCGACCGAAATCGAATCTTATTAATATTTATCATTATTGGGGCTGTTTTTCTAGCTTTACCAGTAGGTGGTGGGATTCTTGGTTTAGGATTAGGTTTTTTTGGAGCTGTATTTGGCCTTGGAGTTGGTATTTTGTGTGGTGGAGCCGCTTGTTTGATTGGTGCGATAGTCTGCTTTGTCAAAGCATTTATGATTATTGCAGCGTATCCAGGCGCAGGATTGATTACCATGGCGGCAGGATGTGCTTTAATTGCTTTAGCATTCGTCTTTTTCTGGTTAGCTAAAGGTTTGATTAAAATAATCCCTGCTGTTATTAGAGGAATCGTTGATTTTTGTCAAAATATATTTAATAGGGTAGGTGATCGGCGATGAAAAAAATAGGGTATGTGGCATTAGGATCGTTGTTGCTTGCAATTGTATTGTTCATCAGCGGTACGATGATTGGTGGTTTTTCAGAACTGGAAACTCTTTATGATAAGGGTGATTTTACAATCAGTCTACCTATTACTAAAACGATGGATGTAACAAAAGAATTTACAGACATTAAAAATTTGGAAATTCAAGCAGAAGCTGGAACTGTTGAATTAATTGAATATGAAGGTAGTACAATTAAAGTTGAAGCAAAAAATGTGAGCAAAAAAATTAAATTATATCAAGAACAAAACACTTTGATTGTAAAGGATAGTTTTAGATTTTGGCATCTTATAAATGTTACCGATATAACAACTAGAATTAAAATTTATATACCGAATAGCTATGAATTTAATAAGGTTGAATTAGAAGTAGATGCTGGAGAATTGATTGTTCCTAATTTGAAGGCTAATGATGTTGAAATTGATGTGGATGCTGGAAGTTTTAAGGCCGAAAATATTATTGCATCATATACTAAAGTAGACGTTGATGCCGGGGATGCACGGATTAACTTGTTGAATAGTTATCGAAGTGAATTTAACTGCGATGCTGGAGATATTGATGCAACAATGGTAGGTAGTGAATCAGATTACAGTTATGAAGTCGATAGTGATGTTGGTGATATTAGTATTGGAAGTTATCGAAGTGACGGACTGAGTGATGAATATAGTCATAGTGGCGGTCAACGTAAAATAGAAGCTGATTGTAATGTTGGAAGTATTAGAATTAAGATGGAGGTGTAAGAAATGAAAAGAATTTATCGATCACGACAAGATCGGATGGTTTGTGGAGTATGTGGTGGAATTGCAGAATACTTTGATCTTGATCCTTCATTGGTAAGATTAGGTTGGATTATTTTCTCTGCCATGGGAGGCAGTGGCTTTATTGCTTATATTATTGCCGCAATAGTAATTCCCAGCAGATAAAGGCAAAAGCGAGTTCTCAAGAGAATTCCTTTTATTATTTTGGTAAAAAGAATAATTTTTTAATCAAAGTTGTCTTCATAAAATATTGAAATGATTATAATAATATACCTACCTTAAATGACTGATTTTGTTGAATTTGAGGAGTTTTTCTGAAAATTTAATAAATTGGGGTCACAGAAGTATAAAACGGTTTTAAATCAGCAATATTTGCCATAATAAGTTATTTTTAAACTAAAAGAACCTGTTTAAAACAAGTTCTAGTCAGTAAAGATTTCAAAACCAGTATTACTCTTAATCGTATCTGCCATTTCATAGACGATATTTGATAAAACATATTGACCATTATTAATATAAATTTCAATAATATCCTGGTCATAGTAGATGTTTAAATTACAGTGATCGATTTTTGGTGAACGTAGCTCTTTTAATGCCGCATCAGATTTAAACACATTAGAACGATCGATACAAAGACAATCGTCATACTTGATAAGATAACCTCCAATATTTATGAAATCACCTGTTTTTAAATTAGTCACGATCTTGCATGCCTGCGTAGCTTTAAACTCAGTTGCAGGCTTTTTAAAGAGACTATCGACAGATGGATGAATATTCGTAAATATAGCATCATTTTGATATGTGATTACACGTGGATAAGTAATTAATCCAATCCAGTTAGCTTCATCGGCAACAGGCATACGCATCCAGCCTACATAAATTCTTCGTCCGGCTTCGTCAATCGTTGTTTGGGGAGCATAAATATCTAAACCATAGTCAAGATAATTTAGTTCACCAGTAATCTCTAATTGACAGTTTTGATGATCAAAATTAGCTGTTGTAATACGTGCGTGAGATGGATAGCCGCTATCATTAGTCCGTTCTGGAGACATGATCAATATATCCTGATGGGCAACTGTAAAAATATCTGGGCATTCCCACATATCACCGCATTTAATGCCGCGATAATTATTAGCATAATGCCATTCAGTTGCATTTTTAGAAGTATAAAATAATAATTGACCATTATAATCATTGTTATCATCTAAATACTTACTTGCTAAAACCATATAGTAAGTATCTTGGAATTTCCATACTTTTGGATCACGTGTATGAACAGGATGACCGACTTCGCCATCTTTAAATACTGGAATGATCAATTGTTTTTGATTAAGATTATCGAAGTTAAATCCATCATCGCTTATAATCATACTTTGGCTAGAATAAAAATCATAACCTGGGGCAGTTTTATGAATATTTTCGGGATTGACTTTTTGATAAACAACAGACGTATAATATAGATACATTTTTTTATCAACTTCTAATGCTGAACCAGAAAAACAACCATTTGCATCAAAGTCTTTACTAGGGTATAATGCAATTCCCTGGTCAACCCAGTTTACTAGGTCTTTACTAGTAGCATGACCCCAGTGCATTGTTCCCCACTTATTTTCATAAGGAAAATGCTGATAAAATAAATGATAATTATTTTGGTAATAAATAAACCCGATAGGATCATTGATCCAATGTTTAGGGGCTGTTAAATGATATTTTGGGTGCATGTAATTTCCTCCTTGATGTACAGATAGATTATAATATAAATTAAATAATCAAACAATAAAAAAGGAGTCTGTTTAACAAACTCCTATGGTACTAAAATATTGATAGCTTGGCTTATTGCTTCAATTGTCACTGGCAATGGTGACCCCTCTTCACCATCAATATCAATTACAACTTTTTGTTGGCTGTAAATCTCAATTTTTTTTGCTTGAACATAAGAAATAAATGGGCTATTAGCATGTTTTTTCAACAAATAATCTTTTGATAGAGCAACTAAATCAGTAACAGAACATTTTTTTATTACGATTAAATCAAGCATTCCATCTTGAATATCTGCATAAGGGATAATATTTTCAAATCCGCCAACACGATTTGTATTTGTAACCATAAACATTTTTGCTTCTGTTTCTAAAATATTAGCATCATCTAAAACAATTTTTAAATTAATATTAGTATTTAATTGACTAGGAAGATTAGCAATACCGTTTAGATAGTAAGCTAAGGGACCTAATCTTTTTTTATCAGCTTTGCTAACGGTGAATGATACATCACTGAACATTCCCCCGGCAGCCACATTCATAAAATAGCGTTCGTTGATTTTACCTACATCGCAACAGACAGTCTTAAAATTATTGATTAAATTACAAACTCCTTCGATATTGCTAGGTAGGTTCAAATAATTTGCGAAGTCATTGACAGTTCCCGCTGCCAGTATACATAGTGGAATTTTTTTATCGCTGGCAACCATCCCGCTAACTACTTCATTGATCGTTCCATCACCGCCAACTACTGTAATGAAATCATAGTCTTGTTCGTCAGCATTTAGTGCTTTAAAATAAGCATCATCTTTTTTTAAGGTGTAGAAAACATCAATATGATTAATTAATTGACGCAAAGTAAGCTGCCCAATTAATTTATCTAAAGTGTTTTGAATAGTCCGTTGTCCCGAAGACGGATTAATAATGAATAAACAGCGTTTCATAAAACTACTCTTTAATCAGCTCTTTTAAAATTTCAACTGATTGTTTCATCATCGTGAGTGAAACAAATTCAAATGGACCATGGAAATTATCACCGCCGGTGCCGATGTTTGGGCAAGGAAGCCCCATAAATGTTAAGCGAGCACCATCGGTACCACCACGGATAGGACTAGCAAAACCTTGGATTCCAACACTATTCATTGCTTTTTCTAATCTTTCAATTATATAATAATTTTCTTTGATAACTTCTGCCATATTTAAATATGATTCTTTAATATCTAGTTTGATCAATTCATATCCATATTTTTCATCTAAATATTTTTTAATACGTTTAAAATCATTGATTTGTTTTTTGGCTAATGTAAGATCGTGATTTCTAATGATGTATTCTAAAGTAGCTTTTTCACAACCACCTTCTAAATGGTGAAGATGATTGAAACCATCATAACCATCAGTAAAATATGCTTTTTGCTGAGCTGGCAGCATGTTTTCAAATTCAATTGCAACATTGATTGCACTAACCATTTTATCTTTGGCATTTCCCGGGTGGATTGATTTTCCGGTTATTTCAACTTGAGCACTATATGCATTAAAGTTTTCATAATTATATTCTTCAATATCCCCACCATCTAAAGTATAGGCATATTTGGCTCCAAATTTATTAACATCGAAATTATCAGCTCCACGCCCGACTTCTTCATCAGGAGTAAAAGCAATTTTAATATCATTATGTTTGACTTCAGGATGTTCATACAAATAATTTGCTAAATCCATAATGATAGCAACACCAGCTTTATCATCAGCTCCTAATAAAGTAGTACCGTCAGTAGTGATTAAATCATGACCAACCATTTTCTTTAGACTAACAAATTCTTCAGGGTCTAAAGAAAGTCCTAATTCTTTATTGATTTCGATGATAGAACCATCATAATTATTGATTTTTTGAGGTTTAATATTAGTTCCGCTAGCATCTGGAGAAGTATCCATATGAGCAATAAAGCCGATGATATCCCCGGTACCACCATTCCCTTTAATTGTTCCATAAACAATACCGTATTCATCCAAATGTGCATCTGTGATTCCTAATTCCAACATTTCTTTAACTAATTCTTTTCCTAAATCTAGTTGTTTCAGCGTTGAAGGGGTAGTATCTGAGTATTCATCTGATTGTGTATCAATGCTTACATATTTTAAAAATCTTTCTTCAATATCCATATTATTTCTCCTTTAACCTAATACATTAATTATACTCATTATTGATAAATAGACAACTGTTGAGGGCTAAGGAAATTAATTTTTCTTACTTTAGTACCCTTTAAGTTTCTTTACTAAATAGAATTTCTAGTTTAAAATCATTTTATCAATTATTAAAGGAGAAGTTATGGCTAAATATTATGCAGTAAAAAATGGTCGCAAACCAGGAATTTATTCATCTTGGGATGAATGTAAGAAACAAGTTGAGAAATTTAAAGGAGCAATATATAAATCATTTACTTCATTAGAGGATGCAAAAGTATTTATTAAAGAAGAAAAGATAGAATTTGATGGGGGTTTAATTGCTTATGTTGATGGCAGCTACAATATTAAGACACATGAATATGGTTTTGGATGTGTGATTATTGAGGAACAAAAAGTAATCAAAGAAATGTATGGTAAAGGTGCTGATGAAAATTATGCTTCGATGCGTAATGTTGCGGGTGAAATTTTAGGCAGTATTTGTGCAATGGAATTTGCTAAAAACAATGGTTATAAACAAATTTGTATTTATTTTGATTACGAGGGAATTGAAAAATGGGCAAATGGTATGTGGAAAGCAAACAAACCAGGAACACAAGAATATCAGCGTAAAGTAAAAGAGTATCGTCAAGATTTAAAAATTGCATTTGTCAAAGTATTAGCCCATAGTGGTGATTTTTATAATGAAAGAGCTGATGTATTAGCGAAAAAGGCGGTTGGAATTAATGGCTAAGAAGATTAAACTAACAAAAACACAACAAAAGAAATTATTAAGATCATGGCTTGGAATCATAGTTATCTTGGCGGTAATTGGTTACAATTTTTATCAGCAGAACAAATCAATTCCCACAGGCGAACGATTTGAAGTAACTTTAGATAGATGTGTTGATGGTGACACAGCATGGTTCAATGTAGATGGTGAGAGTACAAAAGTTCGTTTTTTATATATTGATACACCTGAATCAACTAAAGAGATAGAGCCGTATGGTAAAGAAGCGAGCGATTATACAAAAACACAATTGACGAATGCTGCGAAAATCGAATTGGAATTAAATGTAGATGGTGATAGTAAAGATAAGTATGGGCGTTTATTAGCATGGGTCTTTGTAGATGGTGATTTACTTCAAGAACAAATTGCTCGTGAAGGTTTAGTTGAAAAGTTCTATGATTACGGATATGACTACACTTATAAAAATGAAATTATTGAGGCAGCAAATAGTGCTAAAAGTATGAGAAAAGGGATTTATTCTGAAAATTAAATTGTATGCGCTTTAATACAAAATTAAATAAATTATTGACTTGATAATAAATTATTGGTATAATTATCGCAGAAATCAATTAAAGTATGGTATTTATAAAAAAATTTTAATACCAACAAATTGTGTATAATCGTATACAATTTGCGGTTTTTGGGCGGAATCCCTAGGGGCTCATGGGGTTAGCGTGTAAAAAAATGTTTGAAATTTGATACATATTAAGGTATCCTAGTAGATATATAGTAAAGGAATAGGTGATTAAATGTTTAGGTATGTTTTAAAGCGGGTGCTCATTGGTATCGTAACACTGTTCTTACTTTCATCAGCAACATTCTTTTTGATGAAGGCAACACCAGGGTCGCCAATTAGTGGTGAAAAATATAAAAATGAAGCGGCACGCGAAATTGCGATTAAAAAGTACAATTTAGATAAGCCAGTATTTGAGCAATATACTCTATACATGAATGATTTGATTCATGGTGATTTAGGGGAAAGTATTGTTCGTCCTGGACGTGATGTAGGTACAACAATCTCACAAAGTTTCCCAGTTACAGCGAGACTAGGTGCAATTGCTTTTGCCTCAGCACTAGTGATTGGAGTTGCACTAGGTACTGCAGCTGCATTATCAAAACGTAAATGGCTTAACAATCTTTGTATGTTTATTGCAACAATCGGGGTATCTGTACCATCATTTTTGATCGGGGTACTTTTAATGATTGTTCTGGGGGTTAAATTGAAGCTGTTCCCATTTGTGGGGCTGACTTCACCGGCTCATTATGTTTTACCAGCCTTGTCATTGGCGTTTTATCCAATTGCCATGGTATGTCGTTTAACTAGAAGTAGTATGCTTGAAGTTATGCGTCAAGATTATATTATCTTAGCGCGGTCAAAAGGAACACCTTATAAAAAGGTCGTTATTAAGCATGCGTTAAAAAATGCATTGATTCCAGTTATTACATATGCAGGTCCTGCGTTTGCCTACATGTTAACAGGAAGTTTCGTTATTGAAACTCTATTCTCAGTACCAGGAATTGGACGAGAAATGGTTTCAAGTATTCAAACTCGTGATTATTCAATGATTATGGGATTAACAATATTCTTAGGATTCTTGGTAATTTCATTTAATATTATTACTGATTTACTATCAGCAGTAGTAGATCCACGAATCAAATTAAAATAGGAGGAAGCAAGATGGAAGAAAATAAGGTAATGAACATCGAACTTACTCCAGAAATGTTTGAGAAGTTAGATGATTCGAAAAAGAATAGCGAAAAAATCGCTTACGAAAGTAAAACATATATTGCAGATGCTTGGAATCGTTTCAAGAAAAATAAATTAGCATTGATTGGGTTATGCTTTTTATTGGTAATGGCAATTGGATGTATCTTTGTGCCAATTTTCTCATCATACACTTATGATGGACAAAATATGGCTAATACTTTCGCTGGTCCATCAATGGATCATATCTTTGGTACTGACCGCTTTGGTCGTGATGTACTGGTTAGGATTATGTACGGTGGGCGGATCTCACTTGCAGTTGGATTCTCAGCCGCAATTATTTCTTTATGTGTTGGGGTTACTTATGGGGCTATCGCTGGATATGCTGGCGGAAAAGTCGATATGATTATGATGCGTATCGTTGATGCCTTATATTCTATCCCAGATATGTTATACTTAATTATGATTACAGTTGTATTGGGTTCAAATTTCCAGTCGATCATAATTGGGATCTGTATTTCCTCATGGATGGGGATGGCTCGACAAGTACGGGCTCAAGTAATGACTTTAAAAGAACAAGAATTCTCATTAGCAGCCTTTGTTTTAGGAGCTAGCAAAAAAAGAATTTTATTAAAACACTTGATTATAAATAGTATGGGACCAATTATTGTTTCATTTACAATGTTAGTTCCAAGTGCAATTTTCTATGAAGCAACATTAGGATTCTTAGGTATCGGTTTATCAGCTCCACAAGCCAGCTGGGGGACTTTAGCTAATGATGCACGGGCGATGATCAGTTCACAGCCATTACAGGTTGTATGGCCAATTTTAGCAATCTGTTTAACTATGTTAGCTTTAAACTTTATTGGTGATGGTTTAGGGGATGCCCTTGACCCTAAGAAGAAGTAGGAGGGGAATTATAGAATGAAGATGTTAGAAGTAAATGACCTTACTACTGAATTTAGTACCGAAAATGGAACAGTTAAAGCTGTTCGTGATGTATCATTTTATGTAGATAAGGGCGAAGTGTTAGGTGTTGTTGGTGAATCTGGTTCAGGTAAATCACAAACAATGTTCTCAATTATGGGATTACTAGCTGGAAATGGTAGTGTAACTAATGGGTCAATTAAAATTGATGGTGAAGAAATAGCACCGACTCATTTTGATAGTCGTAAAAAATATGAAGAAACAATGGATCGAATTCGTGGTAATGATATGGCAATGATCTTCCAAGATCCAATGACTTTCTTAAATCCGACATTAAGAATTGAGACTCAATTAATTGAACCGATTATTAATCATAATCCAAAAATTTCAAAAAAAGAAGCACGTGATAAAGCGATTGATTTAATGCGTAAAGTAGGAATTCCTTCACCAGAAGATCGAATTCGTCAATATCCTCATCAATTCTCTGGTGGGATGCGTCAAAGAATCATCATTGCAATCGCTTTAGCGTGTGATCCAAAAGTAATCATTGCTGATGAACCTACAACAGCGTTAGATGTTACAATCCAGGCGCAAGTATTAGATTTGATTGGAAGTTTAAAAGATGAAATCGATTCAAGTATTATCATGATTACTCATGATTTAGGAGTAGTTGCTAGTATTTGTGATCGTATTGCTATTATGTATGGTGGTAAAATTGTAGAAACTGGAACTACTGATGAAATTTTCTATAATCCACAACATCCATATACAAAAGGATTACTTTCATGTATTGCCAATCCTGAAGATTTAGAGAAAAAAGAATTACATCCGATCCCTGGATCACCACCTGATTTATTAAATATTTCAGAAGGATGTCCATTCCTTGATCGTTGTGAAAACGCAATGAATATTTGTGTTGATCACATGGATGAGTATCGTAATTTTTCAAGTACTCACTGCAGCTCATGCTGGTTAAATAATCCATATTTGAAAAGGAAAGGGGAATAGACAATGAGTGAACCAATTTTAAAAGTAAAAGGACTTAAAGTTCATTTCCCAGTATCTGGTGGATTCTTAGCTAAAAAACAAGTTGTAAAAGCAGTTGATGGAGTGGATTTTGAGATTGCTCCTGGTGAAACTTTTGGCTTAGTTGGAGAATCTGGATGTGGTAAAAGTACTACTGGACGTGCTTTGGTTAAAATTTATGATCCAACAGAAGGGCAAGTCATTTTTGAAGGTGAAGATATTACAAAAATTAAAGGAGCTAAATTAAAAGAGTTCCGTCGTGATATGCAGATGATTTTTCAAGATCCATATGCAAGTTTAAATCCACGAATGACTGTTGGGGAAATTATTCGTGAACCAATGGATATTCATGGGGTTTATGATACAAAAGAAGAACGCGAAAAAAGAGTTCGTGAATTATTAGAAATCGTTGGTTTGAAACCAGATCACATTCGTCGTTATCCTCATGAGTTCTCAGGAGGACAAAGACAAAGAATTGGAATTGCGAGAACCCTTGCATTAAATCCAAAGTTTATTGTATGTGATGAACCGATTTCAGCTTTGGATGTTTCGATTCAAGCACAGGTTATCAATTTACTTGAAAAGATTCAAAATGAAATGGGAATTGCATATTTATTTATCGCCCACGATTTAAGTATGGTTAAACATATTTCTGATCGTATTGGGGTAATGTATTTGGGAAATATGGTTGAAATTGGGGATGCTGATGATATTTATCATGAGCCACTTCATCCATATACTCAAGCGCTGTTATCTTCGGTACCTATTCCGGATCCTAAGGTAGCACGCAACAAAAAACGTATCGTATTGGAAGGTGAGCTTCCAAGTCCGATAAATCCGCCTAGTGGATGCGTCTTCAGGACACGCTGTCCAAAGGCAACTGAGAGATGTGCACAAGAGAAACCAGCTTTAAAAACAGTTGGAAATCGTCAAGTGGCATGTTTCTTATATGAGAAATAGTTGAAAGGGGAAAAAACATGAAAAAACTATTAGCTTATGGTCTTAGCTTCTTAATGGCTCTAACTTGTTTAACAGGTTGTGGTGGCGGAAGTGAAGCCGATTTACGAGTTGCAGTAGGAAAAGACACTGCTGACTTAGATCCTGCAATCGTTGATGATTCAGTAACTGCTAACATTTTAGCGCAAGTTTATCAAGGTTTATATACACTTGATACTGATGGTAATGTAATTACTAATTTAGCAACTGATATGCCTGAAATTAGTGAAGATGGTCTTACTTACACAATTAAGATTTCTGGGGATACTAAATGGAGCGATGGAGAAAAAGTAAAAGCTTCTGACTTCGTATATGCTTGGAAACGTGCGGTAACTACTGGTGGTTACTACACACAATTTATTTGGCAATATATTGATGGTACTTCTCATATGGTAAAGGATAAGAAAACAGGTAAAGAAACTGACACTCCTTATACTACTATGGATGAATTAAAAGACTTTGGAGCAACTGCTTTAGATGATACAACTATTCAAATTAAGTTAAAATCTAAATGTGCTTACTTTACTTCTTTATTAACTAACACTGTATTCTATCCAGTTAGAGAAGATTATTTGAAAGAAAATGCTGAAGATATTACAAAATCTTCTTGGGGTAACAATTCTGATGTTCCTTACAATGGAGCATTCAAAGTAACTTCTGTAAACACTAAAGATGAAGTGTTATTAGAAAAAAATGATGAATATTATGATGCTAAAAATGTTACTTTAAATTCTATTTCTTTTAAAGTAATGTCAGATATGGATGCACAAACTAGTGCGTTTGAAAAAGGTGATTTAGATTTCGCTACTTCTTGTAACATTGATACTATCAATAGCAAGGATGAATTAAAGAAACAATCTTGGAAAATCGATCCTTTTGTATGTAACTACTACGTATTAATCAATGCTGGTGATGAAAATACAAGAGAAGAATTAAAAGATGCTGATATCCGTAATGCAATCGGATTATCAATTAACCGTGCTAATGTTTTAAAAGCATTAGGATATGGTGACAATGCTTATGAATTAAATGGATTAATTCCAAAAGGTATTCCTGGAGCAACTGGTGACTTCCGTGAAGAACAAGATGCTGTAGAAAAATTAGCTACTTATAACTTAGATGAAGCAAAAGCTATCATGACTTCTAAAGGTTATAGTGAAAGTAATATGTTAAAATTAACATATACTTACAATGATAACACTATGCATAAAAACGTTGCTCAAGCAATGCAAGCATCTATGAAAGAAGCTTATATTGATCTTACTTTAAGTGCAACTGAAGGTGAAGCATTCTTTGATGCTCGTGACAAAGGTGATTTCGAAATCTGTCGTCATGCCATGACTGCTGACTTCATCGATCCAATGGCTTATTTATCAATGTATATTGGTTCAACTACTCCAGGTAACATAGTAGATGATGCTAAATACGAAGAATTAGTAGCTGCTGCTAATGCAATTGATGATAAAACTGAACGTATGAATGCTTTACATGCTGCAGAAAACTATTTAGTTGGTGAACAACATTATGTAATTCCATTATTTGGATATGCTGAACCATACTTAATGTCTTCTAAAGTAACAGGTGTAACTCATTCACCAGAAGGACATTATCAATTAGCTTATGCTAAAGTTGAAAAATAAGAAATAAAATAGGGTACACTTTGTGTACCTTATTTTTCTAGGAGGAAACTATGAAAGAGATTAGATCAGTAAAAGAACAATATCAAATTAAAGATGCTTGTTTGAAAGAACGATTAGAACTTATTTTACCTAAAGTAATGAAAGAATATGATGTTGATATGTGGATCAGTGCTTCTAAAGAATATAATGAAGATCCATTATTTCATGCAATTACACCAGCTAATTATCCAACTGCACGAAGAATTTCATTGTTTGCTTTTGTTAAAGAGGGGGATAATATACATCGTTTTTCTCTCTGTATGCCAAGTGAGGAATTAGCGCCATATTATACAAGTTATTGGACTGATTTTAATAATGAAGATCAAATGGCTTGTTTAAATCGTTTATGCAAAGAATATGATCCACAAACAATTGCAGTCAATGTTTCAAATAATTTTGCTTTTAGTGATGGATTGACACAGGGGTTATATGAAATGATTACAGCAAAAATGGCTCCAGAATATGCTGAACGAATCGTACGTAATGATATGTTGGCAATTAAGCTGATGGAGTTGCGTACTCCATTAGAATTAGAATTACATCCAGAAGTTATGGAGGTTGCTTTTTCTGTGATTGAAGAAGCTTTTAGTTCAAAAAGTATTATTCCAGGGGTTACTACTTGTGAGGACTTACAATGGTTGATGATGCAGCGTGTTAAAGATCTAGGATTAGATTATTGGTTTGAACCAACTGTTGATTTACAACGACCTGGTTTAGATAATCCCCGATATTTTGGTGTAATTGAAAAAGGTGATTTATTACATTGTGATTTTGGAATTAAATATTTGAATATTTGTACGGATACTCAAAGATTGGCTTATATTGCTAAAGATGATGAAGAGAGTATTCCACAGGAATTGCTTGATGGAATGAAGGTTAATGATCGTTTTCAAGACATTGTGGCTGAAAACATGGCTGATGGTAAAAGTGGTAATGATGTTTTGATAGATTCTTTGAAACAAGGTAAAGATGAAGGAATTGAAGCTGTATTATATTCTCATCCATGTAATATTTATGGTCATGGGCCAGGGACAACGATTGGTTTATGGAATAATCAAAAAGCAATTCCTGTTAAAGGTGATGTGTTAATGTCATATGATACAACATATGCACTTGAATTAAATACAAAGAGCAAAGCTTTTGGCCAAGATTATTATTTCTATACTGAAGAAACAGTAGCATTTACTCGAGATGGATTAATTTATTTACATCCGGGACGTAAAAATATTTATTTTATTAAGTAGGTACTAAGATGAAAAATAGAATGAAAAAAGAGTTTTTAGGGTTTGAAGGCGGGCTATTCAGCGAGGTAGAAAAAGCGGATGTTGGTGATAGTTTTGCTAAATTAGCTGAAAATGGAGTAGCATTAATGGGATGGGCCGATCCTTTTATGCCTGACTTTTCAATTCCTGAGCATATTATGGAAAAAACACTTGAAGCAATAAAATCTCCTGTAGCAGCGCATTACACTGCTCCAACGGGAAATATGGAGCTTAGGGCAATGATTTGTCAAAAAGCCAAGAAAATGTATGGGGTAGATTTAAATCCGGCTAGAAACGTAATTATTACGCCTGGAAGTGATAGTGCTTTATTCTTTGCAATGTATCCTTTCTTGGAAAAGGGTGATGAAGTAATCATTCCTTGTCCAAGTTATCCTAATAATATGCAAAATATTACAATGATGCAGGCTACGCCGGTAGTTCTTGAATTAAATGAAGCTGAAGATTATCAAATTAATCAACAAGCATTAGAATCACTAGTTAGTAACAAGACTAAGATGATTGTTTTAACTCATCCTAATAATCCGACTACAACAGTCTATAATCATGAAAGTCTTATGGCAATTAGGGAAGTGGTTTTAAAACATGATTTAGTACTTGTTTGTGATCAGGCTTTTGAAGATTTTACATTTGAAAATGAGTTTATTGCACCGATGGCTTTAGATGGTATGTTTGAACATACAGTTACCGTTTGTTCAATTTCTAAAGGGATGGGATTAAGCGGTTATCGAGTTGGCTATATTATGGCAAGTGATGTAATTATGGATGTGATGTATGGTTGTGCGGTAAGTGTGATTGGGGCAACTAATACTGTTAGTCAAATTGCTGCAATTGAAGCTTTTAAGCATCCTGAATTTATGGATGAATTCAACCGCGCTTACGATATTCGTCGTCATCAAGCTTACAATATTTTAAATACAGTACCTGGGGTTTCAATGGAATTGCCAGCCTCTGGTTTCTTAGCCTGGGTTGATGTTAGCGCTTTAGGCGATAGTAGTGCGATTTGTAAGCGTCTTATTAGTGAAGCTAAAGTGGCGGTTAATGATGGAATTAATTATGGACCCGGTGGAGCAGGACATCTACGTATTGTATTAGGTGTTTATCGTGATGATCAACAAGTTATCGAAGCATTAACTCGGATGGCAGCAACATTAGATGCAATTGCTAAAGAAAAAGGTATAAAATAAAAACATGAATTTGAATTCATGTTTTTATTTTGCTGCTTTTTTTGATTTTTTATTACAGATGTACGCAACTGCAATAGTAATTACAGCAACGATAGGTAGGATCCATAAGAAATTACTATTAATGTATTTATAATCTCCTGACCATACCGAAGTCCATTCACCGATTTTTTTAATTAGAATAGCAATAGCATAAGAAGTTGTAACAACTTGTACGGCACCAACTAATAATTTAGTCCATTTAGGAAAGACTTCAGTGAATAAAATTAAAGAAATAATACATACTGCACTAATAAAACAATTTATTACGAAATACATAGCAATTCTCCTTTAACGTATACTTAAATAAAATACCATAAAATCGTCCCAAATGCAATATCAACTATATATTATGCCATAAATATGCTAAGATATAACTAAGAATATAAATGGAGGCTATTATGAAGTTATTAACTATCTGTATTCCTTGTTACAACGCAATCGAGTATATGCACAAAGCATTGGGTTCCTGTTTATTATTAAAAGATGAACTAGAAGTTATTATTATTGATAAAAATTCAACTGATGAAACTTATGAAGTAGCAATGGAATATCAAAATGAATACCCTGATACTTTTAAAGTTATTAAAAATACTGAAAATATCGATGATATTAAATGTGCTTATCAGTATACCACCGGATTATATTTTAAACTCTTGAATAGTTATGACTGGTTTGATCAGGCATCTTTAGTACGGGTCATTGAAACATTAAAAGATATTATTCGAGTACAAGCAAATCTGGATGTTTTAGTAACCGATTATTTTTGTTGTTATGGAAAAAGACCACGCAAAGTAAGCTATCGTTCGCTTTTGCCAAGTGATAAAATTTTTGGCTGGCATGAAATAAAACATTTTAAAAAACAGCAATATTTATTAACACCGGCATTAATTATAAAAACTAAGATTATTAAAGAAGTGATTGATAATTTTCCTCTAAATGCAACTTTTTATATGGAGATGTTTGCCTACGCTCCTCTTCCATATATTAGATCATTTTGCTATATCGACATGCCTTTATACTGTTTTGGCCGTAATCCATTTGAAAATGTTATTAATAACGATATTTTTATTCCTGCATTATTAGATACAGCACGTGAATATATTGATTATTATGATATTTATACACTGCGCTCTCGTAAGCAACGTCATTATATGATCAAGTATCTATCAATGATTACTTTGATAACTTGTGCTCTTTTATCTCATGATGGTTCACCTGAGAGTATTCAAGATAAAGATGATTTGTGGAGTTATTTAAAATATACCAAGCCTAAATTATACAAGGAACTTCGAAAAACTACATATGGACGCTTATTCTCGATTGAAGGTCGTTTATCTAAAAATATTATTGATAAAGCTTATAATGTTATTTTAAAACTATATGGAATTTAAAAACTGCTTAATAGCAGTTTTTTATTTGAATAGTGTATAATTGTATACAAATTTATGATTTTCACTTTATAGTTTATGAATATACTAAAAAATAATAAAAAAATTAGATTTTTTCAATATTTATATTGACATTTTTCTTATAGAAGCTATAATCTATTTATAAATCAATTAATGATTTATGTAGGGGAAGAAAGATACACACTATAATAGTATCTAATAACGTTTAAACAGAACTCATGGGGGATGAGTTCTGTTTAATTTTTGCCTAGAAAAAAAATAAAAAATTTCATAAATATAATATATATTAGTTGCATTATTGATGATTTATCGATATATTAACTAGAAGGAGTGAGAGTATGGAAAATAGGAGTTTAATAAAAAAAGTACTAGAGACGGATCCGGCTGCGAGATATGCCTTAAATGTGATTATTAATTATCCTGGGGTACATGCAATGTTTTGTTATCGGATCAATAGTTTTTTGTGGAAGAAATTACATTTAAAATTTTTAGCACGGATGTTTAGCCAAATTGCAAGATTTTTTACGGGAATCGAAATTCATCCTGGGGCAACTATTGGAAAGCGTTTATTTATTGATCATGGTATGGGGGTAGTTATTGGTGAAACAACGATCATAGGTGATGATTGTGTTTTATATCAAGGTGTTACTTTAGGTGGAGTTGGAACTGGTGAACACAAAGTAAAGCGCCATCCAACGTTATTGAATAATGTCATGGTTTCAGCAGGAGCAAAGGTTATTGGTGATGTTACGATTGGTAATAATAGTATTATTGGAGCTCAAACAGTTGTGTTAAAGGATGTCCCTGATAATTGTACAGTTGTTGGGGTACCAGCATTTATAGTTAAAGAAAATGGCGTTAAAGTTAAAAAAGAATTATAAACAGTGGTTTTTTTTAATCCCATTAGCTTTGTTTATCCTTGATTATTTTCTAATTATGACTGGAATAATTAAACCAATCGATAATTTTGTTTATCAATTGCTGCAAATACTGATTAATGAAAGAGTAACACCAATTGTAATTATGGTAACTCATCTAGGAAGTTTTATCGGGATTATTGGAGCAATCTGTGTTGCATTTATAATCAGTAAAAGAATTGCTCTAGTTTGCTTAGCAGCGTCATTTATCCAGCAGCTGCTTAATCGAATTATAAAGTTTATTGTTAAGCGGCCTCGACCAAGTGTTGTGCATTTAGTCAACGAAACTAATTATAGTTTTCCTAGTGGACATGCAATGGCAATAACTTGTCTATATGGATTATTTATTTATTATTTGTATCATAGTAAGTTGAAATATCGCAAGTTGTTGATCAGCGGATGTATAATAATTATATTATTTGTGACATTAAGTCGTATATATTTGGGAGTCCATTATTTTAGTGATGTATTTGGCGGTGTAATGCTTTCTTTAAGTTTGATCATGTATATGAGTAATATTCCCTCTTTTAATGCATAAACTGCATTGAGGAGGGTTTTATTTTGGAAAAATTAAGTGAATACGGTCTAACTTTAGTTGTTATTAATGATGATTTCCATTTATATGATCTAGTTAGTAAAGAGGTTTATGAAGTAATGACGTTGTCGTATATAGAGCAACTTTTGGATAAGTGGAATAAAAAGGGGAAATGCCTGCATAATTATGGTATAATTAGGATAACTATCTAAGGAGAATTATAAATGCAAAAAGATAAATTAAAACAATATAGTGGACTGTTAATAATCGGAATTTTGTTAATAGTTGTTTATAAAGTATTTGAACCATCATGGTTTTCGGTATTATTAAATGCGTGCTTCCCGATTATTATAGGTGGGGTACTAGCCTATTTTTTAGAGCCGTTAGTACAGATGGTGACTAAACTGTTTGAAAACTGTCAAAGCTCATTTTTGAAAAAGCATAGACGTGTATTAAGTGTTTTATTAGTGAGCTTGGCAGTAATTTTAATGATTATTTTGTTGTTGACCTGGTTAATTCCTATGGTTATGGATTATGCAGTAGAATTTGCTAAAAATATTGATACATATGTTAAGAGTTTTGAAGCATCGATAAATAGTTCTTTTGAAGATCCTAATTTAGCTGGAACGATTATCCAGGTGGAGCAGACTTTTGTTGATTCTATCAAAAGTCTTAGCGCAAATGATTTTATGGAAGTAATTGCTTTTGCAGGTAAAACGGGGAGTACGTTATTAACTATTTTGATGGGCTTGATCTTTTGTCCATATATTTTGATTGAAGCAGAAAAACTTGCACGTATTTTTGATCGTTTTATGCTTTGTTTTATTAGTCAAGAAAATTTGAATTTAATTCATGGTTATGCGATTAAATCACATCGTATTTTTGGTAATTTTATTTATGGGAAATTCATTGATTCAGTCATTATTGGATTGATTGCACTAGTCGGATTTGGACTGATGGGCTTACCGTTTTTCCCATTATTAGCTTTTGTTGTTTTTATTACCAACATGATTCCTTATTTTGGACCATTCATAGGTGGGGTGCCCGTAGTTTTTATCGTATTATTAACAAATGGGATAATGCCAGCAATCTGGACTGCTCTTTTCATTTTTGCGTTACAGCAGTTTGATGGCTTGATTTTAGGACCGCGCATTTTAGGCGATAGTGTAGGAATATCACCATTTTGGATTATTTGCTCAATTACCATATTTGGGAGTCTCTTTGGATTCTTGGGAATGTTTTTAGGAGTTCCGTTAATTTGTGTAATTCGGATGTTCTTTAATGATTTCCTAGAATATCGAAAAAATCGTATTAAAGATTAATGAGCAGAATCATTAATCTTTTTTTGTGCCAGTAAATCTCAATACGTGCCATAAGTATATCATTTTAATAATAATTAGATAAAATAAAATTAGGAGGAGATGGACGTGAAAAAATATGTAATCGGAAAACCGCGAAGGATTTTAGCTATTGTCAATATGTTGATATGGGTACCATTTGCGACAATGTTGATTGTATTTGAAGTTCAATACCATGCTTCAATCGTCAATGGAATTTTTTTAGGCCTTGTTATTTTAATTATTAATTTTTTTATTGCTGGTCCAATAATTTATAGCTCTGGAATGTGGTGGAGTATCGATGAAGAGGTATTTAAATATAGTTCGTTTAGGAAATTTACAGCTAGAATCAAAGCTTTTTATCTTCCTAAACAGCAAAATAGCTATTTCCTCGCTTTAAAAGTTCAACAGATGGATAGGATTGATTTAGGTTGGCATGATGTTCCAATATTTCCTTTTGGTTTAATTGGGCATCCTATAACTTTTACAATTACAATGAAAGATGGTACTACTGTAGAACTAGAAGCACTTTATACAAGAGAATCACAAAAGTTTGTAATGGCTTGTAAACATATTGAGTCTCTTGGAATAACGCTTAATGATCCATATAATTTATTAGAAGTTATTGCTAATCCTAAACGTATGGTATCTCAATATATCGATGAAATTGAAAGCGGGGTTCATCATGATTAGGATCGCAATGGCAATAAAAAATCAAGATATCAAAAATATCTTAAAAATAGAACTGCTTAAGTTATGTGATGATCTACAAATCATGGATTACCAAGAAGCAGTTAATTATGATGTTTATATGATGGAAATTAAAAATATTGCTGAAATTGAAAATTTAAAGAGGATTCGTTTAGAGGATTATCAGCAAATCATCGTATTGATTGGTTTAGAAGATTTAGAGCTAATAAAAAAAGGTTATGAGTTAGAAGCCTTTAATTATATTCGAACCAATAAATTTATAGAAGATATTGATAATCTCATGAGTCAGCTTGGTGATGTCATGGTAAAAAGATTTAAAACTTATCAAATTCAAAATAGCGGAACTATTTCTAAAGTAAGAATAAGTTCAATTAATTATGTTGAATCCTTTAGACATTACATTCATATTCATGCTAATAGTGGTGAATATATTGAAAGAAAAAATATAAGCGAGTTTGTCTGCCAAATGAAAAATGAAAATTTTATTCAAATCCATAAATCTTATGCTGTTAATCTTCATGCTGTTATTAAAATCGCTGCAAATTGCGTAGAACTGGTAGATGGTTCTATATTACCAATTGGAAATAGTTTTAAAAAGCAATTAATTGAGTTGTTTGATAAATAATCCTTGACTGTATTCTTAGTATATAGTGTTAAATGTTAGGTAGAAGGGAGGTTTTATTATGACAACACACGAGGTTGAAGTAATTTTTGGCATAACTAAACAAACACTAATTTATTATGAAAAAGAAGGCTTAGTTGTTTGTCAAAGAGATGCAAATAATTATCGGAATTATTCATCTAAAGATCTTGATACATTAAAAATGGTCTTACTATTACGTTCAATGGAAATATCCATTGATGAGATAAAACTAATAATGAATAGTGAACTTTCAATTAGATATGTACTTGAAAGAAAACAGGAGTATATTGAACAATTACAAATTGAGTTAAAAGATATTGATGAAAAAATTAAAGCATATATACAACGGCATAAAGTAGAGGTTATTTTTGATAATTCTATAAATCATGAATACGAGGGTCTGTTGATTAATCAAAATGAATTTTGTTTTAATGAAGTGAAAATTAATTGTAATGACATTATGCAGATTGATTTATCGATGTGTAGTTCAAAGGGGTGTGATGGTAAGGCATATTTCTTTTTGAATTATTATGTTGATCTTGATATTCATACTACTAGTGATACGTATTCTTTTCAAATAATGAATAATAGTCAGATAAATAATCTATTTAATTATATAGTTTCATTATCTGTTCCGATCAATGATCCATTAGGTCTTATTAGAATTTATCGAGATAGAAATGATCCAGTAATGTTAAATAAATATTTAAATAAACATTTTAGCAGTTGGTCCCAAGAATATAATTTAGATAATCCTCGTGAGAATTATATTTCAATTATGAAAGAGAGTTATATTTATCCATTAAAAGAATTAAAGGATAATGAGCATAGTATTGATAAACTTGTAAATGAACAATTTAAAGCTTTAAAAACACCATATACTGAGATATTCAAAAGAGCTAGCAAAAGTATTAATAAGTGTTTTACAAAGTTAATAAAAAGAGGAGATTGTAAAGATGATTAAAATGGCATTGCACTTATTAAAGTTAGAAAAAAAGAGTGCTGTTGATTTATGTATTTGTATAGCTTCAACAGTAACTGTTTGTTTATTATTTATGGAAATTTTAAAATTACCAGAGATTAGTGGTAATTTAGATTTTTTAAATATTCAATTTTTATATAATGCGTTATTAACGTTTTTTATGATCTTTATGTGTGTCGTTTTAATGGTATATTCAAGCAATTATTTTATTAGACTTAAATCTAGAGAAATGGGGTTAACTGTCTTATCAGGGCTAAGCTTTTTTAAACGAACTATATACAGTTTGGTTCAAGTATTATGTATTGTCCTTTTTTCTTCAATGATTGGAATTATAGTTTTTTTGGGAATAAGTCCAATTGTTAAAATGGTGATATATGAAATTTTAAGTGTTGATGCAAATATTTTTGTCCTTAGTTTTGATGCTTTGATGCAGGGATTAGCAGTAATTTTAGCGATGATATTGGTAATTATGTTATTTAATAGTGGTTTTATTATGCGTACTGGAATAACAGAATTACTTGAAAATCATAATATAATTAGTTATAAAAAAGATACTCGTGCAATAAAACCGCCGGATGGGATTTATCCTCTTATTTATATATTTGGCTTAATATGTATGTATACTGGAAATAATCAAGTTGGTGGATATATCTTATTTTCATTTTTTGGGGCAGTCGGTGCCTATGGAGTGTTTCGGCATTATTTACCACATCACTATAATAGAAATGCTTTAAAGTACTGCAAAACGGCAAAAGACCTATTAATTAAAGAAGATGTAAGTTTGATTATGCAACAGTCAAAATCTTTTATTTTAATCTTAATGGTAGCAATGATCGGAATCGTGCCATTCATTTGTGGGACTACTGATAATAGTTTGTTCAATTTTGAGATGCATCTTGCATTTGTTATTACCAATATATTATTGAGTTTGACGCTTATAAATCGTTTTAAAATTGATCATATACAAAGAAGAGAACACTTTCATGCCATCTATCAACTTGGCTTTGCAAGAGCAGAAATTGATTTTGTTTATATGCAGGAAATAAAATATTATTTTCGTCATCTTTGGATATTGTCAATAATTTATATTTTTAATATTTTTATTGTCTTTTATTTTAATCAGGGAATGGGAATAATGACAACTTTTATTATTATGGCTGAATATCTAATTCCTTATATGTTAGCAGAAATGATTATTCTATATGAAAGAAAGGAGGAAATTAAAAATGACAAATATTATGCTTGAAGTTAAAAATTTAAAGAAAATATATGATGAACTAGGTCCTTCACCAAAAATTGCTTTAGATGATCTTAGTTTTGAAATTAAAAATAATGAATTTGTTTGTATTATGGGGCCTTCTGGTTCTGGAAAAACGACCTTAGTAAATATTTTATCAACAATTGATAAAGCAACTTCAGGAATTGTTAATATTTCAGGTGCAAGTATTGTTGGGATGAGTGGGGCAGCAAAGGCAAAATTTAGAAAGAAAAAGTTAGGTTTTATTTTTCAAAATTATAATTTACTTTATTCTTTAACGATTCGTGAAAATATTCTTTTTCCGTTAATTATAAATAGTATCGGTGAAAAAGAATGGCAGGAAAATTTAGAGCAGGTTACACAGATTTTAGGTATTAAGGACATACTCGATAAACATGTATATGAGTGCTCTGGTGGGCAACAGCAGCGAGCGGCAATTGCAAGAGCCCTAATTAGTAAACCTGAAATAATTATTGCTGATGAACCAACTGGTAATCTTGATAGTAATAATTCTAGAGAATTGATGGAATTATTTTCGAAAATCAACCATGATTCTCAAACAACAATTATTATGGTGACTCACGATGCATTTGTTGCATCGTATTCAACTAAAATGTTATATATGAAAGATGGTAAGATCGATAAAATTTTAAATCGACATGGTCTAACACGAGATGAATATTTTAATGAGATTGTTAAAGTTAATGCAATATTATCTAATAATTGAAAGGAATGATTGAAATGATGAGGATCAAGCTTTATTTAGGAAGTCAGGAACTAGAGAAGTATTTAAATAAAAAAGTACAGCATAATTATATTTTGGAAACTATTATTCCTTTTGGTCTTTTTCAACCTTTAAGATTAGATGTATTAAAATTTAAAAAGAAAAAGGATTTGCAACGTATCTATATTGTTGATTCCAATGACTTAGTATTAATCAAACGTAAATATCAAAATTTGGGATGGCAGTATTTTGAAAATAATTACGCTAATGATGAATTTAATAATGATGCAATCTTCTATTATGATAGTATTGATGAAAAAGAATTGATGAAGATGAATATTAAAGAGTCATGTCATCAAAATGATGTATCAGCGAGTCTAGTAAAAGGTTTATTTTTCGGTACAGTATTTTTAATTTTTTCAGTTATTTGTCCAAATCTAATGATTCATGTAAATAATAATGGTTTAGATTTTATTTTAGGGAATTTATATATTATTACTGCTCTCACATTAATAGTGATGGCTGTAATTGGAAAATTAAGAAATAAAAAGCGAAAGGAATAAGTTTCCTTTCGCTAAGTTTATTTTAATAGTTTTTCTAAACAAGCTAATTGCACACAGATACATAGTAGTTCAGCGGCTTTTGATAATTCATCAACTGAAGGATATGATGGAGCAATTCTAATGTTAGTATCTTGTGGGTCGATTCCATATGGGTAAGTTGCTCCGATAGTTGTTAAAACGACACCAGCATCTTTACATAATTCCCCAATTCGTTTAGCACATCCAGGCATTACATCGAGACTGATAAAATATCCGCCATTTGGTTCAATCCATGAAGCAATTCCTTTACCGCCTAATTCATTATTTAAGTGTTCGATTACACAATCAAATTTAGGTTTTAATAAAACTGCTTGTTTTTTCATATGAGCTTTTAAACCAGCAACATCTTTAAAAAAGTTCAAATGCCTTAATTGATTCATTTTATCTTGCGAGATAGATTGAATCGTTAATCTTTTTTTTATGTCCACAATATTATTTTCACTGGCAACAATACATGATACACCCGCTCCAGCAAAACTGATTTTTGATGTTGAAGCGACCATGATGACCATATCTTCATGCTGATATTTAGGCAATTCGTTAAATATATTTAAAAGGGTATCGCCATGCTCATTCAAATCATGAACACAGTAAGCATTATCATATATAATTCTAAAATCTTTTGCTGCTGGTGTTAAACTGGCAATTGCTTTAATAATATCATCACTATATGTGATTCCTTGAGGATTAGAATATTTAGGAACACAGAACATTCCCTTAACACTTTCATCTTGAAGATGTTTTTTTATTGTCTCAATATCAGGACCATCACTATTCATCGGAATATTGATCATCTCAATTCCGAAATGTTCACAAAAAGCAAAGTGACGGTCATATCCAGGAACTGGACATAAAAATTTTACTTTATCTAACTTTGACCATGGAGTATTTCCCATGACACCGAATAACATAGCTTGACTAAGATAGTCATACATCAATGTTAGACTAGACGTTCCACCTACAATAACATTTTTCTCATTTACATCTAATAATTCACCAAAGAATCTTCGCATTGCTGGTAAACCTTCAAGGCCACCATAATTACGGCAATCAATACCATCAATCATATAATCTTCTTGTTTTAATAAACCGAGTGATAAATCTAATTGTTCACTAGCTGGTTTACCGCGTGACATATCTAATTTTAAATCTCTTGCTTTGAAATCAAGATATCTCTTTTCTAATTCTTTTTTTAATTCACATAACTCATTATTGTTCATTTGTGAAAATGCTTTCATTGGCTTTTCCCCCTGTAATCAGCTTGTATATTTAAGACCGTATGTATTGTACCATTATATGTTAATTTTTCAAGATTATTTGCTTAAATTTATCAACATTTATATCTATTTAGTAAAACGAGTAAAATAATGTATTTTACGAAAAACAATCTATTAATTTTATGAATAAGGGAGTTGTTCTTTTTTAGTTAAAACTATTGACTTATAGTTGACTCTAAGTATTAGGATGTATTTATCAAAGATATTGGAGGAAGAGAAAATGGAAACAAGAAAACTCGGTAGTAATTTTGAAATATCAGCAATTGGTCTAGGATGTATGGGAATGACCCATGGTTTTGGTGATGCGAGTGATCAAAAAGAAATGATTGAAGTAATTCGCGGTGCTTATCAAGCAGGAATTACAATGTTTGATACTGCAGAGTGTTATCAAGGTGTTAGTGAAACAGGAGAAATTTTATATAATGAAGATTTAGTTGGACAGGCATTGAGTATCTATCCCCGTGATAGTTATCAGATCGCAACTAAGTGTGGAATCAAGGTGATTGATGGAAAGCAGGTTTTAGATGCACGTCCTGAAGTAATTCGCACTTCTTTATCAGAATCACTGAAACGTTTAAAAACAGATTATGTGGATTTATATTATTTACATCGTGTTGATCCTAAAACACCGATTGAGCTTGTTGCTCAAACAATGAAAGAATTGATGGCGGAAGGAAAAATAAAGCATTGGGGATTATCAGAAGCAGGCGTTGAAACAATAAGAAAAGCTCATGCTATTTGCCCACTTACAGTAGTTGAGAGTGAGTATTCGATGATTTTTAGAGAACCTGAAAAAAATGGATTACTTGATACATTAAAGGAATTGAAAATAGGATTTATTCCATTTGCACCATTAGGTAAAGGATTTTTAACAGCAACGATCGACCCTAATCAAACTTTTTCTAAAAATGATACTAGAAGTAAACAACCACGATTTAAAAAAGAGAATATGGCAATAAATCAAGTACTAGTTGAATTGATCAAGAAGTTAGCAAAAGAAAAACAGGTAACTCCAGCTCAAATCGCTTTAGCTTGGGTAATGGCTCAAGGTGATTGGATCGTACCTATTCCAGGAAGTCGAAAGCTAAGTCGGATTGAAGAAAATATTAAAGCCAGCAAAGTTATTTTAGATGAGGTTGATTTGAAAAATATAAAAAGAGCATTAGATAATATGGATTTAAAGGCAGAACGTTGGGATCCAAATTCTGATAATGCTAAACGAGTAGGAAAATAGTCGTGAAAGAAAAACTTTGGACAAAAAAGTATCTATTATCAGTAATAATTCTTTTCGCAATATGCCTTTGTTCCAATATTGTATTGTCGGTTCTAACGATTTTTGCTAAAAATTTAACTGGATTAGATACATACGCAGGATTGATGACATCAATTTTTACTTTGGCAGCTTTGTGTGTTCGTTTTATTGCGGGTATTTTGTTAGATAAATTTGGGTGTAAAAAAGTAATATTAGGTGGTATAACGTTGATGATGGCTGCAGCATTTTTCTTTATTGACTGTAAGCAAATTGAATTGGCGATTATTTATCGAATAATGCAAGGGATTGGGTTTGGAATAGCTTCAACTGGGGCTAGTACATATGTTGCCAAAATGTGTCATCCTAATCGATTATTAGAAGGGGTTAGTTATGCTTCTATTGCCAACAGTTTAACAGGGGTAGTAGGACCATCGATTGCTTATAGTATTTTAGGAGCTAATTATGATCGCTTTAAATTGCTTTTTATTGTTTCATTATTAATTTGTATTTTAACTTTTGGGTTAATGCTGCTGGGTAAAGATGTATCAATTGTTAGCATAGAAAATCAAAATAAAGAGAAAGAAACTATTAATTGGCTTATTTTAATTGTTCCGATTTTAGTATTATTCTTTAATTCCTTGACGCAAAGTGCAATTACCTCATTTGTTTCTCTATATGCAATTAGTCTTGGATTTGCTGGAGCAGGAATGTTTTTTTCAGTAAATGCAATTGGAATGATTAGTTCGCGTTTTATTATGAATAGACTAGTTATTCATTTTGGTGAGTTCAAAATGTTGTTATTAAATTCTTTATTATTTTTTATTAGTGTATATTTAATTGGTCAAGTAACTAGGATGTACCAACTCCTGTTTTTAGCGCTTCCTGCTGGATTTGCAACTGGAGCTGTTGCCCCGATTGTTAATACATTTTTAATTAAGCGAATGCCGGAAAGTAAAAACGGTATTGCTAATGCGACATATTATGCTGCAATGGATATTGGGTATGCAATTGGTTCAGTTGTTTGGGGAATTATTGCTGCCTTTAGTGGTTATCGGATGATTTTTTATCTTGGGGCATTAATGCAAATAGTTGGTGTCATTCTTTGTTTAGCTCAAATGAAGATTTATCGGTTAAAATAAAAATTGAAGGTCTACAAATTATGACTTATAATTATATAAAGAGGGTGATGAAAATGACAATTGCAGAAGTTAGTAAAAAATTTGGGATTAGTTCGACAACATTACGATATTATGAAAAAATTGGATTAATGAATCCTGTAGCAAAAAATATTAGTGGTCATCGAGATTATCAGGAACCGGATTTGCGTCGAATCAATTTTATTAAATGTATGCGGGCTGCTGGAATGACAATTGAGCAAATAAAGTTGTATGTAGATTTATTTAATGAAGGAGAGCATACGATTTCTCAAAGAAAAGATATTATGATCGAACAATTAGGAAATTTAGAAGCACAAGTTGAAGAATTACAGTCGATCATCAGCTATTTAAAGCATAAAATAGATAATTATGAAAGTACTCTAGTAAAAAGAGAAATGGAGCAGCGGAATAAACTAAAAGGGTAGTTTGTTTTTAAAGCTGGATTGGTAGAAAAAATACTTATCATATGATAGAATATAAATAGTAAATGAATTACTTCCCAGATCTCGTAGAATGTTATTATTCTACGGGATTTTCTTTTTATAAAATGTTATAATTTAGATGATTAAGTAAAAAAATTATTCAAAGTCAAATTTGTTACTAATAATAAGGTAAAGTTTTTTTAGTTAAATTGATATAGTCGGAGGTAGAAGAATGAATATTTATTATATTATTGGGGCGGTTGCAATCATTTTAATCTTATTATTTGTATATTGGTATAGTCACCGTAGTAATAAAGAACCACATGAGTATATTTTAGTTGTATCATTTGACGATGGCTATTATTATGATCTATGTGAAGATGAGAGATTTAAAAAATTAGCTCAATTTGAAAAGAATAATAACGAATTTATTGCCAAGACAAAATTAAATGAAGTTTATTTAAAAAAGGAAATTGGTAAAATTTTAGAGATGGATCTAGCTAAGCTGCATGTAATTATAAAACGTTGGTAATCACAGTATTTACTGTGATTTTTTTGTAATTCAGGCTAATTTAATGCAATTTAGACCAAAAGGCATGAAACAATCTAAATTATTAGATATACTTGAAGTAGAGAGAGGTAATAATTATGGGAATTGGTTTAATCGCATTAGCATTTATTTTTATGTATGGTCTTAAATTAACGATCAATGATGTAAATTTAATTCCTGCCTATATTTCGGCTCTTTTGATGATTTTAGGACTTTTATGTATCCGTAAACGGTTAAGAGAAAAGTATCTTGATTATGCATTAATTTTAACAATAGCTTTATGTATAGTAATTTTTATTGAACCAAGGTATTGATTTTAATGAATTTGTTTTTGTTAAAGGATTGATTAGTTTTGCAATGTTATATTTTGTATTAAAAGGAATTGAGAGAATAAGTAGCGATTATATTGAAATTGAAAAATATCAAAAACATATTAAAAACTTTATAATTATCAATTTTATTTTATCATTTCCGATATTAAATATTTTATTCGTTTCGTTACTATGGTTTTCTATGATTGGAATCTATGGATATATATTTTATAAGGCTTGCTGCATTACGTATCACTTAAATAAGATAAATCAGTATTTAAGTGAGCGATATACGAAAATTTTAATCAAGCGAGTTCACCCACGAAAGAAAACATATCGGCTAATTGCAATCATAGCTTTGATCATGAGTATAGGTGGAATAACTTTTTTATCTGATCCGATAATGTATCGTTTAGAGGATCGAAGTGTTTTTACAAATTATGCGATTTATGCTTATCGAAATGATGATGTGATCATTGAATATTGTTCTATTTGGAATGAGAGTAATAATAAAACAGGAACACTTAAAACGACCAATACTAAAATTGTTGCATACCCAGGTATTTATATTCGTGATGAACTCATTGAAATTTCTAAACAAGTGAGTATTAAAGTTAATGATAATTCAGTATTGCCGGATGATACTATCGATATTACTAGTGAAAATGATGGACAGCACACTGGATATCAAAAGTTAATCTTTGACTATGTTTATTTTGATAACGATCTTGAGTACGATTATGGTCCATATATTTCAATTGTTTTATATGATAAAGATGGTTATAAACCACTAGACATGAATGTTAATCTTACTAAAGTAAAAAGTAATAATTATGGATATCGAAATAATGAAATTGAAATAAAAAATTTAGAAATAGATGAAAATAATGTATTAAAGAAACCAGACATTCATTTAAAAAATACTAATTTTAAAATACTGAAAGCATATTTGATTCAGGGAAATCATGAATATCAGCTGTATTATAATGAAAAAATTAAGAACAATTATATTTCTGGTTTACCATGTGTTATACCAATTAAAAACGATAATGAGCTAAAAATAATTCTATATGATGAAAATAATAAAAGCAAAACATTGTTATATCAATTGGAGCTAAAAAATTGAAATTAATATGTAATGAGAAACATCGTCAAAAATTAGAAACATTTTTTGCTCGTTATCAAGAATTAGATATTATTTTAGTGGAACAAGGAATAGAATATGCAGGGTTACATTATACTTTTACACTCAATAATTTAAAAAGTGTTGAAAGTGATTTAAATGAGATGCTCGAACGGTATTTAATTGGTTATCTTGCTGAGAAGATACATAGGATTAATTATCAAGATATTGTCTATATTGAAGGATTTTCCAAAGAGGCCTATTTAAACACACAGACATGTCAGTACCTATGTCATTATAAACTATATGAATTAGAGTAATTATTAGATAAATATAGCTTTATTCGGATAAATAGGTCGATAATTGTAAATATTAATTATATTGAGTATATGCTGCCTGAACTGAATTCTCGTTATACCTTGTATATGCAAAATGGAATCATGCTAGTCCTAACAAGAAGTTATTTGAAGAAATTTAAAGAAAGGTTAGAAATAAGGTGATTGAAGTGCTAGAAAGAATAGGCATAAATCTATCGTTGAGCTTTATTTATATCTTATTATTTAGGCATCTAATTACTCCTACAGTGATTGTAAACACTGATTTTCAAGTGATTATATTATATTTTTTGTTGGCCCTTTTAATCAGTATTTTTTTAGAGGCATGGCATTATCTAATCATTGATTTAATTGAATATCCTAAAGTAACATTAACAGTGATAGCTATTGGAATGATCGTTTGTTTATTTATAAAAACTAATTTATACATGTTATTTTGTTTAGGGTATGTAGTTATTATGATGTTGACTGATTTTTATCGTACTTATAAGATACAGCAGGCGCTGATTTTATTTAAAAACAAACATTAAAAAAATCGTTATTTTATACAGTAACGATTTTATCTTTTTTTAACACTATCACGTTGAATGGTTTTTGTCGCAATTAATATTTTTTGAATATCATAATCAGGTGTATTAATTTTTTGTACTAATCTTGATACTGCAGTTTTGCCTAAATATTGTTTATTGACATGAACAGTAGTAAGCGCAGGAGTAATTAATTCACAAATTGGCAAATCATCAAAACCGCATATTGAAATAGATAAATCTAATTCATTGAAGGCTTTGATTGCTCCTAAAGCGATATTGTCATTAACAGCATAGAAAGCTGTAGGTAATTTTTCTTTAGGAAATTCTGCTAAAAAGGAATTTAAAAAAGCTTTCATATCCAAATATGCTCCTTCGGGCGTTGGTTCAACTAATGCTTCATTTTCAGGTGATAAAAGTAAATTATTATCATTTAAAGCATGGACATAGCCATTTTTCCTTTCCCTAAAATTATTGATTTGATGAGATGAATTAATAATACCAATACTTGTATGGCCATTTTTAATTAAATGATCAACGATTTCGTAGGTACCATCAACATTGTTAATGGCGACGTAATCAAAGTTAGTATCTCTAAATGCAGTATCTAAAACAACCAAAGGAATACAAATATTTCTAAAATAATTCAAATCCTGAACTTCCATTTCTGTCCCTAATAAAAGAATCCCACTAGTTTGATCAGTTTTTAATATATCTTCTAAACGTCTATTTTTTAAGATTTCTGCATCTACATGATTGATGACTAATTCAAATCCTTGTCCACTACATTCAGTTTCAATTCCCCTGATTAATTCTGAAAAAAATGGAGTATCTCCAACAACGTGAGCTTGTTTATTAACGATCAGTAGACGAATTAACTTATCTTGATCGCTATTTTTTCTAAAATATCCCATCTCACGAGCTATTTGTAAAATATATTCTCTTTTTTCATTACTAATCCCTTTACGGTTATTTAGTGCATTTGAGACAGTTCCATCAGATACTCCTGCTTTTTTTGCAATATCACTTATTTTTATTTTCATTTTGTATACCTCTCTTAAGGCTATTATAAACAATCACTAAATAAATTACAAATATATTTAGTGATTGTTAAATATTTTAACTAAAATAGTTATAAACCGATATAAAAAAGATTTATTTAGCTAAAATTTAGCTAAATATTTTATATTTAGTGAATATTTAGTTGTTTTATATAAAAAATTTAGTTTTTATATTGATGATAATAAAAACGTTTAGTATAGTAATAATGTAGAAAGTTGCAACACTACAAATTCATTTAATTTATATTAAGAGGGACGGAATATGGAAAATAACAAGTTTATTAACAAAGCATTAGAAGTGTCTGGTCGTATAGCGGCAAATATTTATCTTGATTCAATTTCCAAGGGGTTGATGGGGACTTTACCAATTTTAATGATCGGTTCACTGGCATTATTATTTGGAGTTTTTCCCTTTGACCCATGGCTTAATTTCATTCAATCAACTGGGATAGAAAAATATTTCTTAGCAGCATCCACAGTTACTACAAGCTGTTTATCTATCTATGCTTCATTTTTAATTGGGCATCGTTTAGCTGGTCATTTTAAATGTGATCAAATTCCTGCGGGATTAATTTCAATATTTGCATTTTTTATTACAACGCCTTTAACTGAAGAAAGTGCTTTATCGATGCAGTTTATGGGGGCACAGGGGTTATTTGGAGCAATGATTGCAGCATTGATTGCCACACGTTTATATTGTTTCTTTATGACTAAAGAAAAATTAAAGATTCATATGCCAGAGGGAGTACCGCCAATGATTGCAAATACGTTCTCGGCATTGATTCCAGGTATTTTAGTTGGATTTATTTTCATTTTTGTTTCATTTGGTTTTTCGTTTACTTCATGGGGATCATTTTCACAAATGGTCTATTCAGTAATTGTTACACCTTTAAATGCATTGGGTGGAAGCGTCTGGTCATTAGTTGTATTACTTTTAGTTCAAATGTTTTTATGGTTTTTTGGAATCCATGGTTCAAATGTTATTTCAGGGGTAATCACTGCGGTATATTTACCAATGGCAACAGCAAATATGGAAGCATATGCAGCTGGAAAGGAACTTCCTAATATTTTAGGGAATACATTCTATGATGCATTCAGTGGAATTGGTGGTGCTGGAGGGACATTGTCATTATGTATCATCTTATTGCTTTTTGCTAAATCTAAACAAAATAAAGAAATGGGCAAATTAGGAATCGTTCCAGGTTTATTCACTATTAATGAGCCGGTTGTTTTTGGTTATCCATTGATTATGAACCCAATTCTGGCAATTCCATTTATTTTAACACCAATCGTACAAACATTAGTTGCCTATTTTGCAATGGCAATTGGGCTTGTTCCACCATTAACTGGAGTTCAAGTACCATGGTGTATGCCGATTATTATTAAACCATTATTAGCAGGGGGATGGCAGGCAGCAGTTCTTCAAGTTGTTTGTATCGCAATTGGATGTTTAGTTTGGTATCCATTCTTCAAAGTATCAGATAACCAACGCTACAAAGAAGAAATTAGTGCTAAAGGACACGAAGAAGCCTAATTAACAAAGTTTTACTATTCACAAATAGTCTTGATTATAATAAAACACAGGTGTTGAAATAATATATAAATTAAATGTATTGTAAGTACTCCTTTCTTTATTAAATGGATAATCAAGAAAATAATAGATTATAAAACCAAATAAAAATATTTAATGCTATTTAATAAAGTTTGGCAGAGATGATTATTAAAAATCAACGTAAGAAAGATCATGTCTTTAGTGAAATGATAAAGGCATGATCAATTGTTTAAAAAGATAGTAAAATAAATATTTTAAAATTTGATTACTTGAAAGGAGCTAACAGATGGAGATAGAGTTATTAGAGAGACAGTCTAGTGAATTGCGAAAGGATATTGTTGAGGTATGCTATCACTCAAAAGCCGGACATGTTGGTGGTTCATTATCAGCAATTGATATTTTAAATGTTCTCTATTTTAACGAATTAAGAATTGATCCAAATAATCCTAAGATGGAAAATCGTGATCGGTTCATTTTAAGTAAGGGACATATTGCAGAAGCTTTATATGTTACATTGGCTAAGCGAGGTTTTTTCGCATACAGTGAGTTAGATAATTTTTCAGGATATAATACTAAATATATTGGTCATCCTAACAATAAAGTGGCTGGTGTTGAAATGAATACTGGTGCTTTAGGACATGGATTAGCAATTGGCGTTGGACTTGCGATTGCAGCGAAGAAGATGGGGCAGGATTATCGAACTTATGTTTTAATGGGGGATGGTGAGCTGGCAGAAGGTTCTATATGGGAATCAGCGATGGCTGCTGGACATTATAAGTTGGATAATCTATGTGCTATTGTTGACCGTAATCATTTGCAGATCAGCGGTTGTACTGAAACTGTTATGACTTTAGAAGATCTTAAAGGAAAATGGCAGATGTTTGGTTTTGAAGTAATTGAAATCGATGGCAATAATTATGAAGAAATAATCAATGCATTTACTCAAGCAAAAGCAATAAAAAATAAACCATCTTTAATTCTTGCTAATACAGTAAAGGGAAAAGGGGTTTCTTTTATGGAAAATCAGGCATCATGGCATCATGGTGTTTTAGATGCAGTACAGTATAAGCAAGCATTGATGGAATTGGGGGATTTATAAATGGGAAATAAAATTGCTAATCGTGCAGTAATTTGTGAAAAATTACAAGAGTTCGCTAAAACGGATCAAAAGATTTGTATCGTTACAAGTGATTCTCGTGGTTCTGCTTCATTAACTCCATTTACGAAAGAATTTCCGGATCGAGTCATTGAAGTAGGAATTGCTGAACAGGATTTAGTTGGAATTGCAGCAGGTTTAGCTGCTGCAGGAATGAAACCGTATGTTGCATCACCGGCTTGTTTTTTAACAATGCGTTCGATTGAACAAATTAAAGTAGATGTTGCTTATTCTAAAACTGATGTCAAACTGATTGGAATCAGTGCAGGAGTCAGCTATGGAGCTTTAGGAATGTCACATCATTCTTTACAAGATATAGCAGTATTAAATGCTATTCCTAATATGACAATCATCGTTCCGGCTGATCCTTATGAAACAAAAAAAATGATGAATAAATTGGCTGATTTCCATGGACCAGTTTATATTCGAGTTGGGCGTAATCCGGTTTCTGAAGTTTATCATGATGATAATTTTGATTATGAAATTGGCAAAGCTAAAATAATGCACGATGGTGATGATCTTTCTATTGTGGCATATGGAGAGATGGTCAGGGTAGCTTTAGATGCAGCTATTCAATTAGAGCTTCAAGGAATTCAGGCTCGTGTAATCAACATGCATACTATTAAACCGTTTGACCAAGAAGTAATTGTCAAAGCAGCAAAAGATACAAAAAGAATTATTACAATTGAAGAGCATAGCATTAATGGTGGACTTGGAAGCATTGTCAGTCAGATAGTAGCTAATCAAGCTCCATGTATAGTGAAGACATTAGCAATTCCAGATGAAACTTTAATTTCTGGAAACTCGCAGCAGCTGTTTGAATACTATGGTTTAACAAAAGAAAATGTAGTTTCAATTGCTAAACAGTTATTAAAGGATGAAAAGTAATGAAGTATATATTAACGATTGATCAAAGTACTTTTTCAACCAAAGTATTTATTATTGATGAAGAGAGTAATATGCTGGCTTCTTCAAGTTATCAACATCAACAATATTATCCTCAAAACGGCTGGGTCGAACATGATGGAGAAGAAATTTATACTAATTTACTTAAGGCTGTCAGTACGCTAAAAAAAGAATTTCCTGAATTAGTCGCAAAAGTTGCTGGAATAGCAATTACTAATCAACGTGAAACAACTATTCTTTGGGATAAAAGGACAGGAAAGCCTGTTCATCATGCAATTGTTTGGCAGTGTCGTCGTACAGCCTCAATGTGTGAAAAATTAAAAATCCATCAAGACTTAGTAGAAAAGTTAACCGGTTTAAAAATCAATCCGTATTTCTCAGCTCCGAAGATAAAATGGTTGATTGAAAATTGTAAACTTGATGAAATTGATAATTATGCTTTTGGAACAATGGAGTCATGGTTGATTTATAATCTAACTAATGGTAAAAAACATGTTAGTGATGTTACTAATGCATCACGAACATTATTAATGAATATTGAAACTTTGAAATGGGATGAAATGCTATGTAGTATTTTTGATATTCCATCAATTATTTTACCAGCCATTTTAAATAATGACGAGATATTTGGTTATAGTGATGTTAATGGTATCTTAGATCATGAAGTGCCAATCTGTGGAGTGATTGGTGATTCACAGGCAGCGCTATATGCCCAGCATTGTTTTGAAACTGGTTCAATGAAAGTAACTTTAGGAACAGGATCAAGTGTAATGATTAATGCGGGTAGTTGTAAACCACAACTAACTAAAGGAATAGTCAATGCAGTAGGCTGGTGTGTTGAAAATAGGATAATCTATGCTCAAGAGGCAATTATTAATTGTAGTTGTGATACTCTTAATTGGTTAAAAAATCAAATTGGATTATTTAAAAAAGAAGCACAGTTAAATAGCATCTGGGATGAAATAGAGAATAATGACGGGGTTTATCTAGTTCCTGCATTTGTTGGCTTAAGTGTTCCTTGGTGGAATGATCAAGCGCGTGCAAGTATTTGTGGGCTGGCTCGTAATCATGATTATAAATACATTTTAAGAGCAGGCTTAGAATCGATTGCTTATCAAATCTATGATGCAGCAACTGCTTTAGGATATACATCTAATCAAATAATGAATATTGATGGTGGAGCAGTTTCAAATATAGGGTTATTACAATTTATTGCAGATATTTTAAATGTTGAAGTTAAGGTGTCATATAATTATGCACTTTCAGCTATGGGGGCTTATGAGATTTCACGATTAAAATTATTTGGACAAACGGAATATTATGAAGATAAGAAAAAATATTTTCCAACTATGGACGAAAAGGTGAGAAATGCAAATATTTATGGCTGGCATCAAGCAGTAAAAGGAGTTTTAGCAGTAGCCAAACTAGATAATGAGGTGGAAATAAATGATAAATATTAAATTAGGAGTTATTCCGACGAGAAGAGATATTTTTAGCAAAGAAGAGGCATTAAAATATAAAGAATTGATTTTACAAAAATTAGCAACAATGAATATTACTTTTGTTGATATCGAGGATGCTAACGACGAAGGATTATTATTTGATGATAATGATGTTGATAAAGTCGTTGATAAAATGATTAAAGAAAAGGTGGATGCTTTGTTCTTTCCTCACTGTAATTTTGGAACTGAGTATTTAGTTGCACAAGTAGCAAAAAAAATGAATCTTCCTATTTTGATTTGGGGACCGCGTGATGAAAGTCCTTTAGGTGATGGAAGTCGTTTGCGTGATAGTCAGTGTGGATTATTTGCAACTGGAAAGGTATTAAGACGCTTTCGGTGTAAATTCACATATCTGCCAATGTGTCGTCTTGAAGATCAAGAATTTTATGAGGGGATAAGACGATTTTTAGCAACGGTAAATATTATTAAAGAATTAAAAGATTTAACAATATTACAAATTGCAACGCGACCATCTGGTTTTTGGACAATGATGGTTAATGAAGGTGAATTACTAGAGAAATTTAACATTAAGATCCATCCGGTTACTTTAGCTGAAGTTAAAGATGAGATGGATGCAGTTGAGCAAAATAAAAAAGATGAAGTAATTCAAGTAATTGATTATCTAAAAAAAGAAACTATAATTGAAATTAGTGATGAAGCTTTAGTAAAAGTAGCAGCTTTAAAGGTAGCAATCAAAAGTATTGCAAAAAGATATAATTGTAAGGCTGCGGCTGTTCAATGCTGGAACGCTATGCAGGGAGTATTAGGAATTTTTCCGTGTGCTGCTAATGCTTTATTAACAGATGAAAAATTTCCTGTTGCTTGTGAAACTGATATTCATGGTGCTATCACTTCAATTATTGCACAGGCTGCGTCAATTGAAGATAATGTTACTTTCTTTGCGGATTGGACTGTTCCTCATCCAACAAACAACAATGCTGAGTTATTACAACACTGTGGTCCATGGCCGATTTCCTTGATGGAAGAAAAGCCAAGATTAGGGGCACCATTTGCGTTTAATCATTCTCACCCAGGGAGTCTTCATGGGAAAATTAAAGAAGGGGAGATGACAATTTTAAGATTTGATGGTGATAATGGTGAATATTCATTATTAATGGGAAAAGCAAAAACAATTCCTGGACCATTTAATCAAGGTACTTATATTTGGATTGAAGTAGATGATCTAAAAAAACTTGAGGATAAACTAGTATGTGGCCCTTATGTACATCACTGTACAGGAATATATGAAGATATTTTGCCACAAGTATTTGAAGCTTGTAAATATATAGAAGGTTTGACACCAGATCCATATGATTGTGATAATGAAGTATTAAAAGCATTAGTAAGGGGGGAAAAGTAATGGGATTGAAAGTAGCAATAAATAAAAAAAGTTTTGAAAAGAATGGTAAACCATTTTTCTATTTAGCAGATACTTGTTGGAGTGCATTTACAAATATTAATGAAAATGATTGGAAATATTATTTACAGTATCGTAAGCGACAAGGATATAATGTTCTACAAATTAATATTTTGCCGCAGTGGGATGCTAGTGCTACTGATTTAAATCATTCACCGTATCAAAAAGATGAAAAAGGTGATTATCAATTTGATAAATTGAATGATTCATATTTTAATCATGCTCGTAGTATGTGTGAAGTTGCAAAAGAATATGGTTTTGAATTAGCACTAGTTGTTTTATGGTGTAATTATGTACCAGCGACATGGGCAAATAATATGTTGAGCCATAATACGATGCCTTACGAAGAGATCGATGGATACATAAAAAAAGTAAATGAGACATTTACTGATTTGGATCCATTATATGTAATCAGCGGGGATACTGATTTAAATGAGGAAATTAGCTGCTCTTATTATTTGAAAGCAAGTCAATTACTACATGAATTAGCACCGAATTGTTTACAAAGTCTACACGTACGTGGACGTTTGATGGAAATTCCTGAGAAACTAATTAAACAAATGGACTTTTATATGTTTCAATCCGGGCATAATGCAAAGCTGGAAAATAGAGCGATGCCTTATTGTTTACCAGAATATTTTATTGAACATTATCCAGTTAAGCCATTATTGAATTCAGAACCGTGTTATGAACAAATGGGGTATTCCTCAAATATGTATGGTCGGTTTCATCAATTTGAAATCAGACGAGCTGCTTGGCAAAGTATTTTAACCGGTGCTTTTGCGGGAATCACATATGGGGCAGCTGGCATTTACAGTTGGCATACTTATGGTAAAGAATTTGCAAACGAAGTAGGAGAAGGATTTGATTCCCCGAATCCATGGCATCTTGCTATTCATTATCCAGGTGCTTGGGATTATAGTGATATTAAAGTTATTTTTGATAATTATGAAATTACTGAATTATCATCAGCTCAAAATTTATTAATGAATGGAATTGATGATATTCGTGCGGCTTTAACTAATAACAAGCTATTATTGATTTATGTTCCGGAAAATACAAAAATTAAATTAAAACTTGAAACTACAGCAATTGACAAGATTACAATTATTGATTTGGAAACACGTCATCGAGAAGTGGGGACGGTTAGTTCTTGTCAAGGTGGATGCATGGTTGGAATGCATATTTTTGAACATGATGCTTTGTATGTGGTGGATTTAAAATAATGAAACGTATTCTATTGTTATGTGCTGCAGGAATAACAACATCATTATTGACAAAAAAATTAGATGATTTAATTAGAGAAGTCAATGAAGAGTATCAAGTTATTGCCTGTCCTGTTGCGGAAGTAGCGACTCAAGGTATTCAAGCAGAAATTTTATTATTAAGCCCACAAGTAAGATTTAACTATGCAAAGATACAACAGATGTTTCCCGATAAATTAGTATTAAAAATAGGTGCAGAGGATTACAAGAATCTAAACGCTGAAAAAATTATAAAAGATTTAAAAAACAATTTAAAATAACAATCTAGAAAGTTTGGAAAATTAAATAATTACTGCAAATAGTCGACTTTATCCTCCCTGATAAATTTTCTATAAATTATTGTAATTTGATAGTTTTTCCAAACTTTTTAATTTAGATAAAAGGAGAATTATATGAGATTTTTTTTAGATACGGCTAATGTCGAAGAAATAAAAAAAGCAAATGATA